>NZ_PJCA01000038.1 GCF_002836355.1 Moritella sp. Urea-trap-13 | reverse complement strand
TTTTTATTCAAGAAAAAATCTTGAATAAAGAATGTATTAAGATTATTCTTAATATGAAATATGCCTAATAATTTAGACATATAGGCCCATTAACCATCAGGTTATTGTGCCAATGATAGGGGTGTAGCTCCAACGGCAGAGCAGCGGATTCCAAATCCGCGTGATGGGAGTTCGAATCTCTCCACCCCTGCCAATTTTTAATAAATATCAAATCAAAGAAACAGATTTAACTTTAATTAAAATTTAAGTTATAATCCTGTTCATCTTGTAGGGGTGTAGCTCCAACGGCAGAGCAGCGGATTCCAAATCCGCGTGATGGGAGTTCGAATCTCTCCACCCCTGCCAATTTCTTCTGTAAATCTTCATGATATGGTTATCCAATGAGTAATTTTTCACGTTATTACTTGCAGCAAATGGGTATCACATTATGGCAATGTCATAAGCCTGAACAATTCCCACATCTCGCTAGTCAAGCTGAAAAAATAGCACTGCCTAAGCATTGCCAAATTTTAATTGTCGCTAATGATAAACTTGCTCCGCATAATCAATTTATTAACCAGATCTTGCGTACATTGCAGTTAGAATTAAATCAAAGTCATATCATCACAGAAGAACAATTGAAGTATTGTTACCAAACACCTGAGTGGATTTGGACGATTGGCTGTAAGCAATCTGAGCTCGCAGCAAAAAAACAACTCTCATCACCTCATCTAGATGTACTGTTACATTCTGCTCAAGCGAAAAAGCAGCTTTGGCAACAAATCGTCGGTTATATGTAATCTGTTATAATAACGGGATCTTGAATGCCAAAAATTATGCCTCTAACACCTGAGCACTTACCTTTAATCCTAAAAATAGAAACAGCAAGTCATGCCTTTCCCTGGTCAGATAAAGTCTTAGCCAGTAATTTTGGTGCTCGATACTTTAATTTCATATTAGTTAAAGATGAGCAAATCGTAGGTTATTACTTTGCCAATCAGGTAGCAGGGGAAGCCAGTCTACTTAATATAACCGTTGCGCCAGAGCAGCAAGGTAAAGGTTACGGTAAACAGCTTATTAACCACCTGATTCAACAGTGCCAACAGCAAGAATTGTTTCAATTATGGTTAGAGGTTCGTGAATCTAATCATGGTGCTTATCATTTGTATCTAAATACGGGTTTTAATGAGGTAGATCGCCGCGTTAACTATTATCCTGCTGCCAAAGGCAGAGAGGATGCGATCATGATGTGCTACATAGTTTAGAAACAAGACAGGGTGATTCTTTGTTGTTTTTACTATAGCTAACTCTTATTATTTGTATACTTATTCCTGATTAATTATTACTATTCGTGATTATTTACCCAAGCGTTTCGAAGTCGTTTGGAGATATTTGCGTTTAATTCTATTTATGGATAATCAGAGAAGCTAATGACACAACATTTAGTAAACAGTTTTAGAGTTAAATTTGCAGCACGTAAAGCGACAACTGCGATTCGCTTTAAAGAGCAAGGTGAATGGCAAGATATCAGCTGGTCTGCGTTACTTGATAATTCAGATCGCGTTGCCAAAGCGTTGTTATATCTCGGCAGTGAAGTGCAAGCTAAAGTTGGTATCTTTGCCAACAATCGCCCTGAGTGGAGCTTTGCAGATTTAGGTATTTTAGCTGCCCGTTGTGTCACCGTTCCTATTTATCCTACCAATACCACTGAACAAACCCGCTATATTGTTAATAATGCCGATATTGATTATCTATTTGTCGGTGCTCAAGAGCAGTTTGATAAAGCCCTTGAACTATTAGCCAAGAATGACTTAAAGTTGATCATAGCGCTGACGGATGCCATCGATTTAAAAGGTGAAGTTAATGCTATGCACTTCGCTGATTTCATCAAGCAAGGTGATAACGCGTCCGATGCTGAATTTGAGCGACGACTTGCTGATGCCAAGATGGATGATCTGGTTACTCTTATCTACACATCTGGTACAACAGGTCAGCCGAAAGGTGTGATGCTTGATTACACTAACTTTGCCGCGGCATTTACTAGCCATGACAAAATGATTGAGGTGTCGGAAGCCGATACTTCAATTGCATTTCTGCCATTAAGTCACGTGCTTGAGCGCAGTTGGTCTTTTTATCTGATGCATTGCGGTGCGACCAATGTGCACCTCGAGAACCCTAAATTAATTATCGATGTCATTGCCGAAGTGAAACCCACACTACTTGTTGCTGTGCCACGCTTATATGAAAAAATATACAGCACTATCCATAGCCGGTTAGAATTGGCATCGACAATTAAGAAGGCATTGTTTAGCTGGGCGACGAAAGTCGGTTTAGCATATTTCACAAAAATACATAATAACCAACAACCATCATTTTTATTAGCTAGTCAGCATAAGCTCGCCGACAAGCTTATCTTTTCTAAACTCCGTGGTATTCTTGGTGGCAACACTCGATTTTTACCTTGCGGTGGAGCCAAAGTTGATCCAGATATCAATAAGTTCTTTCAATCTATTGGTATTCAGTTACAAGCGGGTTACGGCATGACAGAAACAACCGCGACGGTTTGTTGTCATCGTGGTACTGGTTATGACTTCGGCTCCATTGGTTTACCATTACCGGACATGGAAGTGAAAATAGGTGCTGATAACGAGATATTAGTGCGTAGTGATACGGTAATGAAGGGTTATTACAAGATGCCTGAAGAAACCGCAAAGAACTTTATTGATGGTTGGTTGAAAACCGGAGATGCGGGTAAAATTTTAGCGAGTGGTGAAGTGGTAATGACGGAACGCATTAAAGAGTTAATGAAAACCTCAAATGGCAAATATATTGCTCCGCAGTTGGTTGAGGGCACATTGAACAAAGATCATTTTATCGATCAGGTCGCTATTGTTGCCGATTCCCGTCATTTTGTTAGCGCCTTAATAGTGCCGTCATTTGAAGCGCTAGAAGAATACGCCAATTCGATTAACCTGCAGTTCTCAAGTAAAGCTGAGCTATTACGCCATAGCCATATTGTCACTATGTTTGAGAAACGCTTGCAAGAGTTACAAAGTGAATTGGCTAATTTTGAAAAAGTAAAAAAATTCAAATTACTTAATCGTGAATTTTGTATGAAAAAGGGTGAAATCACGCCGACTATGAAATTACGTCGTAAAGTGATTGAAAGTGAATATAAAAAAGACATTGATGAAATGTATAACAGTGATAAAAAGTAATTACTGTTAAGAATAAGAATAAGAATAAGAATAAGAATAAGAATAAGAATAAGAATAAGAATAAGAATAAGAAATAGAAAAGGGAGCTAATTAGCTCCCTTTTTAGTATTTACGCTTACAATTTGTTACTAGCAGTATTTACTAGCAGCAATAAGTAGCAGTCTATTACGACTTACTTAAATTGTGTTTGTAGCGGTGGTAATACTTGTTTTTTACGGCTTACAACATTTGGTAAGTCGATAAGTTCGCCAACGAATGTACCGCCTAGTGTTTCTGCTACTAGTGTACTTTCTTCACTTTCGATTAAAGCAATAGAGTTCAGGTTAGTAATATCAGTTAATAATACTAATGCAGTGTGGTAACCGAATTCAGCTTTATATTTAACAAGTTCAGCTTGTAACTCTTCTTTACGTGCTAGCGCAGAATCAATGTTAGTGATCTCTACTTGTGCAATTGAGAAGTCTTTTTCACCAATTGTGTAAACTTTAAGGTCACGTAAGATAAGTTCTTCAGACGGTACTGCTGCAATATCTGATTTAGCTGCAAATTGAGCTGTAACGAAAGCATCAATATCATCAATACCCGCTATTTTAGCCACTTCGTGTGCTGCATCAATATCGATCTGTGTACATGTCGGAGAGTTGAAGTGTACTGTGTCACTTAAGATTGCACCTAACATCATAACCGCAACTTTCTGGTCGATTTCGATATTGTGGATCTTATACATGTTGTAAACAATCGTGTTTGAACAGCCACAAGCCCAGATCCACGCTTCAAGTTGCTCGTCAGTTTCTACATCACCGAGTTTGTGATGATCAACAATACCGCGAATTTTAGCTTGGCGTGCATCTTTTGGGGCTTGGTTGAAGTCAGAGTAATCAATGATCCAAACTTCTTCACCTGCAATTGATGTACGGATTTCAGGGCACGCTAGACCAGCTTGTTCAAGCAGGAAAAGACCTTCTGCATTCGGTTCGCCTTGCATAATTGGTGTTACTGTTTTGCCATCGCGTTTTGTTAAAAATGCAGATAGAGAGATTGAGCCTGCTAAGCTGTCACAATCAGGGTTTGTGTGTCCTAGTACTAACATCATTGCTTCCAAATTAATTATAGGTTTATGGATTAAAGAACATAATAGTGATCTCGGTTAAGCTGTGCAACCTTATCTGTCCGATCTCCGCATTATTTCCACGGATTATTTACGCTTTTATATCGACTATTATTCATTATTTAAGTATAACATCACATTTTTAATGTGATCATAAACACATACTCAGACAATTAGTCGGTAATTCTGATATGAATCAAGCAAACGACTATTTTGTGGCGAAATGACGTGACCTTGATTGTATCTGTTACTAAGACGATTATAATTGCGTGATCTAATTAACACTTTAAGGCGGTATAATGCAGCACAGGGCTCATCTTTTTTCGTTACGTATTGCACACGCATTACGTGAGTCGTTTAGTCGTTCTGACTATAACTCGGCTAAATTCGGAAAAGATTTATTAGCAGGTATCACTGTTGGTATCATTGCTATTCCTTTAGCCATGGCGCTTGCGATTGCCAGTGGTGTTGCACCTCAGTATGGACTCTACACGGCAATTATTGGCGGTATTGTGATTGCAATATCAGGTGGTAGTCGTTACAGCATTTCCGGACCCACTGCCGCTTTTGTTGTTATTCTTTATCCCATCGTTCAGCAGTATGGTTTTGGCGGCTTATTATTAGCAACGATAATGTCGGGACTGATCTTAGTTATCATGGCGGTATTACGCCTTGGGCGTTTTATTGAGTACATCCCAGAAGCAGTAACGCTAGGTTTTACTGGGGGGATCGCGGTAGTGATTGCTACATTGCAGTTAAAAGACTTTTTTGGTCTGCCCATTGAGTCTTTACCGGAACATTACTGGGATAAATTGTCGCTCTTAGCTCATACTCTGCCACAATTACATTTACCGAGCTTTGCTGTCGCAGCCTTTACGCTTGCTATCATGCTCGCTTGGCCAAAATTAAAAACCGTGGTACCAGCTCATTTACCTGCCGTTATCCTCGGCAGTTTATTAGCGCTGGGATTAAATGAGTGGGGGATGGATATTGCCACGATTGGTAGTAGCTTCCATTACTTATTAGCAGATGGAACTCAAGGTGCCGGCATTCCACCCTATTTACCTACCTTTGAGTGGCCTTGGTTACAAGCAGGCGCGAATGGGCAGTCATTAGTGTTAAGCTGGAAATTACTGTCGGACCTATTACCTGCTGCATTTGCGATTGCCATGTTAGGGGCGATTGAATCCTTGCTGTGTGCCGTGGTGCTTGATGGTATGACAGGTAAGCGCCATAGTGCCAATAGTGAATTGTTGGGTCAAGGTATTGGTAATATCGTGGTGCCGTTCTTTGGCGGCATTACAGCTACAGCGGCTATCGCACGTTCTGCTGCGAATGTTAAAGCCGGAGCGCAAACACCGATATCAGCCGTGATCCATGGTTTAGTGGTGCTGGCGAGTCTAGTGTTACTGGCACCATTATTAGCTTATTTACCTATGCCGACGATGGCGGCGCTATTACTCGTTGTTGCTTGGAATATGAGTGAAGCAGGTAAAGCGTTACATTTATTAAAAACGGCGCCAAAAAGTGACCTTTGGGTTTTTGCTATTTGTTTTTCGTTTACTATCTTGTTCGATATGGTACTCGCTATTACGGCGGGTATTTTATTAGCTGCAGTGTTGTTTATGAAAGAAATTGCGGAAATGGTTAAAGTGACCGACATTACCGATAATAAACGTATTGTCACCGTTAATATTCAGCCTGGCTGGCGAGTATTTAAAATTAATGGACCGTTATTCTTTGCTGCTGCAGACCGAGTATTTTCGGAGTTAGCAGACAAAACCAGTGAAGTTGATGGTTTTGTCCTGTATTTAGATGCAGTGCCTTTACTTGATGCCGGTGGTTTAGCGGCTATGGAGCAGTTTATTAAAGAATGCCAAATTTATAATACCCAAGTTATATTCTGTGACCTGCAATTTCAACCATTAAAAACCTTAGCAAGAGCGGGTGTGCAACCGATTGGTGGTGTGACTTCTTTTAGTCCGACATTGCATGAAGCATTAACTGAAATTGGCAACTATTAATTGCAAGCCGACCTTGTGTCTTATCGTTATTTCAGCGAAAATAGCGCCCATTAGATTTAACCCAATGAGAAGACTCATTCATGTCAAATAGCATTCTTGAGCAAGAGGTGTCGAAAAGACGTACTTTTGCGATTATCTCGCATCCCGATGCTGGTAAAACAACCATTACCGAAAAAGTACTGTTATTCGGGAACGCATTACAAAAAGCCGGTACTGTAAAAGGTAAAAAATCGGGTCAGCATGCTAAATCTGACTGGATGGAAATGGAAAAAGAACGTGGTATTTCGGTGACGACATCGGTAATGCAGTTCCCGTACCGCGACTGTCTGGTTAACTTACTGGATACACCAGGACATGAAGACTTCTCGGAAGATACCTACCGTACCTTAACGGCGGTAGATTCATGCCTAATGGTCATTGACTGTGCAAAAGGTGTAGAAGCACGTACTGTTAAGTTAATGGAAGTTACACGTCTACGTGATACGCCAATTATTACCTTCATGAATAAAATTGACCGTGATATTCGCGATCCAATTGATTTGATGGATGAAGTTGAAGAAGTATTAAAAATTGCATGTGCACCCATTACTTGGCCGATCGGCATGGGTAAAGAACTAAAAGGTATTTACCATATTTTACGTGACGAAGTGGTCATGTATAACAGCGGTCAGGGTCATATGATCCAAGATAGCCGTGTGATTAAAGGTATTAACAACCCTGAACTTGACGAAGCGCTTGGTGATTACGCCGCGCAGTTACGTGACGAGATGGAGCTTGTTGAGGGGGCTGCGAATAAATTCGATTATGATCTATTCATGGCGGGCGAGTTAACACCGGTATTCTTTGGTACCGCCTTAGGTAACTTCGGTGTTGATCATGTTCTTGATGGTTTAGCTGAGTGGGCACCAACGCCACAGTCTCGTGAATCTGATGTACGTACTGTTGAACCAAATGATGAAAACTTCTCTGGTTTCGTATTTAAGATCCAAGCTAATATGGATCCAAAGCATCGTGACCGTATTGCTTTTATGCGTGTTTGCTCTGGCAAATACAGTAAAGGCATGAAAATGAAACACGTGCGTCTAAATAAAGACGTGAGTATTTCTGATGCAGTGACCTTTATGGCTGGTGACCGAACTCAAACGGAAGAAGCCTACCCAGGTGATATTATTGGTTTACATAACCATGGTACGATCCAAATTGGTGATACATTTACCCAAGGTGAGTCACTTAAATTCTCTGGTATTCCTAACTTCGCGCCAGAAATGTTCCGTCGTATTCGTTTGAAAGATCCACTTAAACAAAAGCAATTGCAAAAAGGCTTGATTCAATTATCTGAAGAAGGTGCTGTGCAGGTGTTCCGTCCGCAACGCTCAAATGATTTAATCGTTGGTGCGGTTGGTGTGCTACAGTTTGATGTAGTTGTACATCGTTTACGTAGTGAGTATAAAGTGGATGCGATTTATGAAGGCATCAGCGTTGCGACAGCACGTTGGGTTGATTGCGCTGACTCACGTAAGCTAGAAGAATTCAAAAAGAAAGCATGGGACAATATTGCCTTAGATGGCGGTAATAACTTGACGTATATCGCGCCGACTATGGTGAATTTACGTTTAGCACAAGAGCGCTACCCTGATGTTACTTTCCGCGAAACGCGTGAGCATTAATTAATATTGGGCAGTGAAACAAGCTGAAAACTTTACCTCTTAAGAGGTGAGGTTTTTTGGGAACGTTATTTCTACTTGTGAACTGCTTTTTTTTGTTAAATTTAAGCTATTGATTTATAGTAATACTTTTTTAGTTTTTAACTTTTTCGTGATTTTTTGTGATTTAGGTCTCATATGTTGGGATTTTTATTTTTAAATGATGTACACTACGTCAGCCTTTTTATGTGGCTTCGCTCATCAAGAGACTTTGAGCAAAAGACCACTAATTTTGCGCACGAAATACTATATGTGGAGCTATAATTGATATAGCTTTATTCAAAGACCCGTCTACCTGAGGCCCGTGAATGTCTGATACATCACCCGTACAATTTACTGATTTAAATTTACCTGAACCAATCTTAAAAGCGTTGAATGATCTAGGTTATGAAACACCTTCACCGATTCAAGCTGAATGTATTCCATTACTACAGAATGGTGGTGATGTGCTAGGTATGGCACAGACTGGTACGGGTAAAACAGCTGCGTTTGCATTACCATTATTGAGTAACATTGATACTGCATTGACTAAACCACAGATATTGGTGCTAGCACCAACTCGTGAGTTAGCTATTCAAGTTGCTGAAGCATTCCAAGCATACTCACGTCATATGCGTGGATTCCATGTACTACCTATCTACGGCGGTCAAAGCTACCCGATTCAGTTAAAAGCACTGAAACGTAACCCACAAGTAATTGTTGGTACACCTGGTCGTGTGATCGATCACATCAACCGTGGTACGCTTGATCTTTCTGGTATTAAAGCATTAGTACTTGATGAAGCTGATGAAATGCTACGCATGGGCTTTATTGATGATGTTGAATCAATTCTGTCTAAAACACCTGAAAAACGTCAAATGGCGTTATTCTCTGCAACTATGCCAGATGAAATCCGTCGTATTACTAAACGTTTCATGACTGATCCAACTGCAGTTAAAATTGCAACTAAAACATCAACTGTTGAAAACATTGAACAAAAATGTCTAATCATTGGTGGTTTACAAGCAAAACTTGATGGCCTAACACGTATTCTTGAAACTGAAGACTACGATGGTGTGATCATTTTTGCTCGTACTAAGACTATGACTGTTGAACTTGCTGAGAAATTAGAAGCTCGCGGTTACTCTGCTGCAGCACTAAACGGCGATTTAAACCAAGCAATGCGTGAACGCACTGTAAGCCGTTTGAAAAGTGGCCAGTTAGATATCGTTATCGCAACTGACGTTGCGGCACGTGGTCTTGATGTTCCTCGTATTGATCTAGTAATCAACTACGATATCCCAACTGATACAGAATCATACGTTCACCGTATTGGTCGTACAGGCCGTGCTGGACGTAAAGGTACTGCAATTTTATTCGCAGCACCACGCGAACGTCGTTTATTAAAAGCGATCGAACGTGCTACACGTCAGCCATTAACTATGATGGAATTACCTTCACGTGATGATGTTACGAAAAAACGTATCGCATCTTTCCGTGATGACATTGTTAAAATGCTTTCTGGTGACGAAAAACTAGACTTCTACAAAAACTTAACAGCGCAATTGTCTGAAGAGTTAGAAGTTAGCGAACTAGACCTTGCTTCTGCGTTATTATTTATGGCTCAGAAAGAAAAACCATTAGTATTACCTCCTGAAGCTCCACGTCGTGAACGTAGTTTCCGTGAAGATGATCGTGGTGAACAACGCCGTGACCGTAACGACCGTGGCGAACGCCGTGAGCGTAGCGACCGTCCAGAACGTGGTGAGCGTCCTGAACGTGGTGAGCGTGGCGAACGTCGTCCAGCTGCTGAAATGGAAGTTTTCCGTATCGAAGTTGGCCGTACTGATGGTGTTCAAGTTAAGAATATCGTTGGCGCTATTGCTAATGAAGCGAATATCAACAGCCGTAACATCGGTGGTATCCGTCTACATGATGACTACTCAACAATTGAATTACCAAAAGGTATGCCAAGCGAGCAGTTACAACAACTACAACAAGTTTATGTTTGTAACAAAGCATTACGCATGAGCAAACTTGAAGGTGTTGCAGCTGAAGGTCGTCAAGAACGTAGCAGTGCTCCACGTGATAACGATCGTCCTGCACAAGGTCATCGTGGTCAACGCCGTGATACTACTGGTGGCGAACGTCGTGAATCTACTGGTGGCGAAGAACGTCGTCCACGTCGTCCACGTCGTGACTAATTAACTCGTTAACAATTAATCGTTAATAGTTAAATATATGAAAAGGAGCGCTTGCGCTCCTTTTTTGCATCTGGGATATTAATACTTATCACCTTAGGTAAATGCGTTTATTTAATGTAATGAGTACAGAGTCATCAATGCTTAGTTATAAATACTTAGTTATAGATACTTAAGTCATACCTCTTCAGTTAATTTATAGGATTTCTTGTTGTGAAAATGGAACTCTCTACCACAGCGCCAGTTGCGATGAAGCAAGCGCATTCAATGACCATTCATCAGCATACACGCCAGGATGATTACTTTTGGTTACGTGATGATGAACGTAAAAATAAACAAGTTTTAAACTATTTAGAGCAGGAGAACAATTATACTCAATCGGTGTTATCGCCATTAGAGTCCCTGCAAACCCAATTGTATGATGAAATGGTGGCACGGGTTAAGCAAGACGATGCTTCGGTGCCTTACTTGGAAAAAGGTTATTGGTATCAAACCAGCTTCTCTGAAGGCAAAGAGTACCCGGTATATCGCTGGCGCAAGAATGATGAAGATGCACCATGGTTAGTATTGCTCGATGCCAATGAGCGTGCCAAAGGCCATCAATACTATCAGTTAGGTGAATTAGCAATAAGTCCGGATCATCAGGTATTAGCTTTTTCTGAGGATACCGTTAGCCGCCGTCAATATCGTTTACGTTTCCTTAATCTGGAAACGGGCGAAGCTTACCCAGAAGAAATCGAAGATACCGAATCTGTGGTTTGGGCGAATGACAGCAAGACTTTTTTCTATGTCAAAAAACACCCGACCACGTTATTACCTTATCAGGTTTATCGTCATCAACTGGGAACTGATATCAGTACCGACGTATTGATATATGAAGAACTCGACGATACCTTCTACACTGACATCTATAAATCGACCTCTGACGATTACATCATGCTGTCGCTCTGTAGCACCATTACCACTGAGGTACATGCGTTATCTGCAGACAAACCGACTGCTGCATTGACGTTATTACGTGGTCGTGAACGCGGTCATGAATATAGCGTCGATCATTATCGTCAGCAGTTTTATATTCGCAGTAATAAAACAGGTAAAAACTTTGCCTTGATGTCTGCAACATTAACAACGATAGCAGATACCCAACAATGGCAAACCATCATCCCAGCACGAGACGATGTACTGCTAGAAAGTTATGAACTGTTAAGAGATTGGTTAGTTGTTGAAGAACGTTCGCAAGGTTTGACGTTTTTACGCCAAATTAATTGGCAGAGCAATGCCGAGAAAATCATTAAATTTGATGATCCAACCTATACCGCATGGCTAGGGACAAACCCGGATCCAGATACTGATAAACTGCGTTACGGTTATTCCAGCTTAACAACACCGACGACAACTTATCAGTTAAACCTTGATAGTGGTGAGCGTGAAGTATTAAAACAGCAAACCGTTGTTGGTGATTTCTGCGCGCAAGATTATCAGAGTGAACGAGTGTGGATTGCCGCTGAAGATGGCGTCAAAGTACCGGTATCGTTAGTCTATAAAACTGCTCTATTCTCTAAAACTAACGCCAACCCAATACTGCAATACGCTTATGGTTCTTATGGCTCGAGTATTGATCCGTATTTTAGTGCCTCGCTATTGAGCTTACTCGACCGTGGTTTTGTCTATGCCATTGCCCATATTCGCGGTGGTGAAGAGCTAGGGCGTGATTGGTATGAAGACGGTAAACTACTGAAAAAAATGAATACCTTCACCGATTTCATCGCAGTAACCAAAGGTCTTTTGGCTCAAGGTTATGCTGATCCTAAGCGTGTTTATGCCATGGGTGGTTCTGCTGGCGGTCTATTGATGGGCACTGTGATAAACATCGCGCCTGAGCTATATCATGGTGTCGTTGCGGCAGTGCCTTTTGTTGACGTAGTCAGTACCATGCTCGATGAATCGATACCACTGACCACGGGTGAATATGACGAGTGGGGCAATCCTAATGAGGCGGAATATTATCATTATATGTTGTCTTACAGCCCTTACGATCAAGTCACTGCACAAGCTTATCCACATCTGTTGGTGACAACTGGGTTACATGATTCACAAGTGCAATATTGGGAACCTGCCAAGTGGGTTGCTAAACTGCGTGCATTGAAAATCGATGCCAATGTATTGTTACTGCATACCGATATGGAAACGGGTCATGGTGGTAAATCAGGACGCTTCCAACATTATCATGATACAGCGCAAGAATATGCGTTCATGCTTGATCTAGCAGAGAGTTCGACGCTGTAAAATAACCAATATGCAATGCCTCTAAGTGATATGAGGCATTGCATATTAAGCACGCTTAATGATTTAACGGGGTAATGGCATTACCCGATTTCGACCAAGACGCTTTGCTTCATATAATTGCAGATCAGCACGGGTTAAAATTTCATGACTGCTATCACGGGGTTTATTCTCACTGACACCAATCGATACTGTGATGTTATCAATTACTTTACCTGAGCGTTTGTCGCGAATGCTGAGTCGCTCAATGGCACGACGAATCGATTCTGCATTTTGACGAGCAACGGTAAAGGTTTTATTCGGCAGAATAAGCACAAATTCTTCGCCACCGTAACGGAATACTTGTTCACCCTCCTGACAGCTATCTGAGATACGCTTGGCTATGACTTTTAATACTTGATCACCGAGTTGGTGGCCAAAGTCATCGTTGAATGCTTTAAAGTTATCTATGTCGATCATTAAAATAGAAAAATTACGATTCAAACTCGGGTTACTACAGAAGGTCTCGATCTCTTTAGCAAATACCCGGCGATTGAGTAGTCCAGTTAAGCTGTCATGCATGGCATCATGCTGAGTTTCGACTAAGGTTTCACGTAATTGCGCAATTTCAGCCTGCGCTTCGTGTAACTGACTTTTGAAATGCCGGGTTGATGAACGTACATCATGAGACTCTTTCACCAACTCTCGTACAGCCGAAAGGGTTTTTTCAATCGAGAAACCATCTTCTTCAACACCGGATAATTCGTTCAGACATTTATTCAACATCCGATCAAATTCATTGGTATCATTAAGGGTATCGTGTAACGAACTGCTTAATTCATTGGTCATCGAGTCAAGTTCACTGCGTAATTGGGTGATCTCTTGCTCGCGCTTATCAACGATAAAACGTTGGTAAAGCTCTTCACTTGCCGCTGGTGTACAAGTCCCGTGCAGGGCAATTTTTTCATCTAACTGTTTTTGTAATGCACTATTATTATCAGAAACATAGTGATACCACAGCGCATAGTTGGTTGGCGTTGTCGGAATTTGATACTGGATCATCAACGGCATGGCTTTTTTAAAATATTGAGCCGATAAAGCAAAGAGTTTTTTAGACATGCACCGTTCCATAGAGGTTCTTAATTATGATTAACGCTGCTATTAAATCAAATTATGCCCCAAGTTACACTATCTGTTTATTTATCTCTTTATCTAACTCTTTATCTAACTCTGTATCTCATTGTTGTTCATGACCGATTAAAAGGCGGCTTATTTCATGCTAGAACTCATCGACAGCCATTGTCATTTAGACTTTGCTGATTTTAATCCTGACCGACTTAAGGTATTAGCCAGAGCCAAAGCCAAGGGGGTCACGCATTTTTTAGTACCCGGTATTGGTGTACATAATTGGCAAGCGGTATTAACGTTAGCCAGTCAGCACCAAGGGGTTTATGCGGCATTAGGTATCCATCCTTATTTTCTCGCGGATTTCGATGACAGTCATTTGCAGTTACTTGATGACTATTTAGCGACAGCAAAGAATGTGGTTGCGGTTGGTGAGTTCGGACTCGACAAAATGGCCGACTTTCCGTTCGAGCAACAATTACAGATTTGTCAGCAACAACTGTTACTGGCTAAGCAACATCACTTACCGGTTATTCTCCATTGTCGTAAAGCCCACAATGAACTAATCCAATTATTGCAGCAGGCCAAACTACCCCGTGGTGGGGTGTTGCATGGTTTTAGTGGTAGTCGTGAATTGGGTATGCAATATATCAAGCTGGGGTTTAAGTTAGGCATTGGTGGGGTGATCACTTATCCACGAGCGGCAAAAACTCGGCAAGCAGTAAGTGAATTACCTTTAACGTCATTATTGTTAGAAACAGATTCGCCAGATATGCCTATTTCGGGTTATCAAGGGGGGCGAAATGAACCGGCTAACATTACAGAAGTGTTACAGACCTTGACAAAATTACGTCAAGAGCCAGAAGAATTAATTGCAAAAACCAGTGTTAGTTCATTTTTTGAACTATTTCTGTCGTAAGTTGACTATTTTTTTTAATAAATGAACTTTTTTGAAACTTTTTTGAGAGGTCTGATCTCAAGCACTTAACAAGTTGCTAATAACAGTTATAATCGCGCCAATTGTTATAATCAATGACTACAGCGTAACTTTACTATTAATTACACTTTAATCGATTATTTTGGTTATGGCGCACATAAAAACTTCTGAAGTGAAACTTGGAGATTATTCCTGATGAATTTTGTAATGGGTATTGTAGGCATCTTTGTTCTACTTGGTTTAGCTGTGTTGTTATCGGATAACAGAAAGGCAATTAACCTTCGTACTGTTGGTGGCGCGTTCGCTATCCAGGTTGTTATTGGCGCTTTCATTTTGTACGTGCCAGTCGGTAAAGATATGCTACAAGGTCTTTCAACTGGTGTTGCTAACGTCATTGCTTACGGTAATGAAGGTATTCAATTCTTATTTGGTGACTTGGCGAAATTCAAAGTTGGTTTCATCTTTGCTATTAACGTATTGCCAGTAATCGTGTTCTTCTCATCATTAATCGCGGTTTTATACTATATCGGTGTAATGAGCGTGGTAATTAACTTTATCGGTGGTGGTTTACAGAAGTTACTTGGTACAAGTCGTTCAGAATCACTTTCTGCAACTGCAAATATCTTTGTTGGTCAAACTGAAGCACCACTTGTTGTGCGTCCGTTTATTAAATCAATGACTAAATCAGAGTTATTCGCTGTGATGGTTGGTGGTCTTGCTTCTATTGCTGGTTCAGTACTAGCGGGTTATGCGGGTCTTGGTATTAAAATTGAGTACTTGGTTGCTGCGTCATTTATGGCTGCACCGGGTGGTTTATTAATGGCTAAAATCATCAAACCAGAAACTGAAACGCCGAAAGTATCACTTGATGATCTTGATGATAGCGATGAAGAGAAACCAGCAAACGTGCTAGATGCTGCAGCTGCGGGTGCATCTTCAGGTATGATGTTAGCACTTAACGTTGGTGCAATGTTAATTGCATTCGTTGGTCTAATTGCATTAGCAAATGGTATCACTGGTGGTATCGGTGCTTGGTTCGATATGCCAGAACTAACAATCCAAATGATCTTAGGTTGGGTGTTCTCACCACTTGCATTCGTAATCGGTGTGCCATGGCACGAAGCGGTTGCTGCTGGTAGCTTCATTGGTCAAAAACTGGTTGTGAATGAGTTTGTTGCTTTCCTAGATTTCGTTAACTACATTAAAAATAACGAATTGTCGGATCATACACAAATCATCATCTCATTTGCACTATGTGGTTTTGCTAACTTCTCATCGATTGCAATCTTGCTTGGTGGTTTAGGTAGCTTAGCGCCTACACGCCGTGCAGACATTGCAAGCATGGGTATTAAAGCGGTACTTGCTGCTTCTTTAGCTAACTTAATGAGTGCGACATTAGCGGGTCTATTCCTGGCTTAATGTAGCGATAATTTATCAACCGTTGTCATGGCGGTTATAAAATAGATAATGCCCTCAAATTGTATAAAAACAGTTTGTGGGCATTTTTTTTAAGCAGAATAAAACATTATTTTTATCGCCGTAGTTATCGGCGTCGTTATTGCCTAAAATACAAATAATAGAATATTTACTCACCTCGCTATTTAATCCTTCTTTTTATGCTTAGCTATTTTCTCGGAGTGAGACCTGGGTCGGTTCTGACGGTATTTATGGCTTGATTTCCTTGTCACTGAGAGTAACCTCAACTAGGTATTTTAGCTGATTGTACATGAAGTGCTTTTGGTGTTTTCGTTCAATACTACGGACTCTTTAAACCTAATATTTAGGTGCTAGAACAGTGGTATTAACGCGGTTACAAGGATGTTGATTGATAGTTATATCAAGTCTTCACGGAACCAAGTCCGCATAGTTATTCTTAATAGATATTTATCTTAAAGATAGTTATGTCGATAGCTAGATTAATGCTTATTTTCATCTCAGTGTTAATCATTAATTCGTCATCTATTTACCTTAGGTTCTAACCAAAGGTAAACACGTCTTTATTTGAATAATGCCAGAATAGCTACCGCTAGTAATTAACATTAATTACTATGATTTCATTATTGGTTAATAAAAATTTCAATAAATTCGGAGACTTAATATGATTAACTTTAAAATAGCAGCAAAAACTGGAGATGATTCCTGATGAATTTTTTAATGGGTATTGTGGGTATTTTCGTACTGCTCGGTTTAGCGCTGTTGTTATCAGATAATAGAAAAGCAATTAACGTACGCACTGTTGCTGGCGCATTTGCTATTCAAGTTATTATTGGCGCGTTCATTTTATATTTTCCTCCAGGTAAAGAGTTACTACAAAGTCTCTCTACTGGCGTCGCGAACGTCATTGCTTATGGTAATGAAGGTATTCAATTCTTATTTGGTGACTTAGCCAGATTCAAAGTCGGCTTCATTTTCGCGATCAACGTATTGCCCGTGATTGTGTTTTTCTCATCATTAATCGCGGTGTTATACTATATCGGTGTAATGAGCGTGGTGATTAACTTTATCGGTGGTGGTTTACAGAAGTTATTGGGCACCAGCCGTGCGGAATCACTGTCTGCGACCGCAAATATTTTTGTTGGTCAAACTGAAGCGCCACTTGTTGTGCGTCCATTCATTAAATCAATGACCAAATCAGAATTATTTGCAGTGATGGTGGGTGGCCTTGCGTCAATCGCTGGTTCAGTACTTGCAGGTTATGCTGGTCTTGGTATTAAGATTGAGTACTTGGTTGCGGCGTCATTTATGGCTGCACCGGGTGGTCTATTAATGGCTAAGATCATTAAACCAGAAACTGAAACACCGAAAGTATCACTGGATGATCTTGATGATGGCGATGACGAAAAACCAGCCAATGTACTCGATGCTGCCGCTGCGGGCGCCTCTTCAGGTATGATGTTAGCACTTAACGTCGGTGCAATGTTAATTGCCTTCGTTGGTCTAATTGCCCTCGCGAATGGTATCACCGGTGGTATCGGTTCTTGGTTCGATATGCCAGAGCTAACGATTCAAATGATCTTAGGTTGGATCTTCTCACCACTAGCATTTGTTATTGGTGTGCCATGGCACGAAGCGGTTGCGGCGGGTAGCTTCATCGGTCAAAAACTGGTGGTGAATGAGTTTGTGGCTTTCTTAGATTTCGTTAACTACATTAAAAATAACGAACTCTCTGAGCATACCCAAATTATCATCTCATTCGCACTGTGTGGTTTTGCTAACTTCTCCTCGATTGCCATCTTGCTTGGTGGTTTAGGTAGCTTGGCACCGTCACGTCGTGCTGACATTGCCAGCATGGGGATTAAAGCGGTACTTGCTGCTTCTTTAGCTAACTTAATGAGTGCAACATTAGCGGGTTTATTCTTAGTTTAATATAATGTCGTATTGCCGCTATATCGTTAAAGCAGCGTAATACAACTCGATACCCCCGGCCTGTATTTATTACGGTTTGGGGGTGTTTTTTTTATACATTGTTATATTGTTGTTTATTTACTCGTTGTGAGAGGTAGGTAGGTTATGAGGGCATTTATTGCTTGATTTCTTTGCCACTTAGCGTAACTTTAACATGGTAGTTTAAGCTAATCGTACATGAAGTACTTTTGGTGTTTTTCGTTAAATACGTCTAACCTTTCAGCTTAAGATAGCGCCTAGGTTAGTGGTATTAGCGCGGTTATAGGGATGTTAATTGATAGTCATATCAAGTCTTCACGGAACCAAGTCCGCATAGTTATTCTTCATGGATATTTATCTTAAAGATAGTTATGTTGATCGTTAGATTAATGCCTATATTAATACTTATATTGATAGAACATATTAATCAGTTATACGTCATCTTTTACCTTAGTTACATTAAGGTGAGCACTTCTTTATTAATACATATCCAGAATAACTACCGCCAGTAATTAATTTTAATTACTGCGATTTTTCTATTGGTTTTTTTACACACTATATTT
Source organism: Moritella sp. Urea-trap-13 (assembly GCF_002836355.1). Classification (NCBI taxonomy): domain Bacteria; kingdom Pseudomonadati; phylum Pseudomonadota; class Gammaproteobacteria; order Alteromonadales; family Moritellaceae; genus Moritella; species Moritella sp. Urea-trap-13. Next base: position 190,336 of record NZ_PJCA01000038.1, on the reverse strand, counting down.
TTAAATGTAATCCGGAGACTTAATATGAGTAACTTTAAAGTAGCAGCGCAACGTGCACTAAGCATGATGGATCTTACTACGCTTAATGATGATGATACAGATGCAAAAGTCATTGAACTGTGTCATAAAGCCAAAAGCGCTGCGGGTAATACTGCTGCTGTTTGTATTTATCCTCGTTTTGTTCCTATCGCCCGTAAAACGCTGAATGCAATCGGCGCTGAGACGGTAAAAATCGCCACGGTAACGAATTTCCCACACGGTAACGATGATGTTGCTATCGCTGTCGCTGAAACCAAAGCTGCTGTAGCTTATGGCGCAGATGAAGTTGACGTGGTATTCCCATACCGCGCACTAATGGCGGGTAATGCGGAAGTTGGCTTTGAACTTGTTAAAGCGTGTAAAGCAGCTTGTCCTGCAAATGTGCAACTTAAAGTTATCGTTGAAACTGGTGAACTTAAGACTGAAGCATTAATCCGTCAAGCGAGTGAGATCTCAATTGATGCCGGTGCCGACTTCATTAAAACATCGACAGGTAAAGTGCCTGTAAATGCCACGTTAGAGTTTGCTAAAATTATGCTTACTGTGATCAGTGAGAAAAACCCTGCTGTTGGTTTCAAACCCGCTGGTGGCGTTAAAAATGCTGAACAGGCAGGTGAATACCTGGCATTAGCAGAATCAATTCTAGGTAAAGACTGGGTTACGCCAGCAAAATTCCGTTTCGGTGCTTCAAGTCTACTGGCTAACTTATTAGCTGAACTTGAATTAGCTGAAAAGCCCGCTGACAACAGCGGTTACTAATTATCTTACTCTAAGGTTCGATACAGAGTTATTTGGCATTTGTTCGATCCTGATTTTCTGTTTTTAAGCTAAGATTTTTCCAATTCAAGGAGTAGATAGTTATGTTTATACCGCAAGAAATTATTCGCCGTAAACGTAATGGTGAAATATTAAGTCGTGCTGAAATTGAATATTTTGTTAATGGAATTACTGATAACAGTATCTCGGAAGGCCAGATTGGCGCCTTTGCCATGGCAGTTTATTTTAATGACATGAACATGGAAGAACGTATTGCCATCACATCGGCAATGCGCGATTCCGGTGATGTATTAAATTGGGATGCGATGCAACTCAATGGTCCTATCGTTGATAAGCACTCAACCGGCGGCGTGGGTGATGTTATTTCCTTGATGCTTGGTCCTATGGTTGCGGCTTGTGGTGGCTTTGTACCTATGATCTCTGGTCGTGGTCTGGGTCATACCGGTGGCACACTCGATAAACTCGATGCTATTCCGGGTTACCAAACCACGGTTGATAACGCGCAGTTCCGCCAAGTAGTCAAAAACAGCGGTGTGGCGATTGTTGGTCAATCAGCAAATTTAGCACCAGCAGATAAACGTTTATATGGTGTACGTGATATTACCGCGACGGTAGAGTCTATCTCGTTGATCACTGCATCTATTTTATCGAAAAAATTAGCCGCTGGTCTTGATGCGCTAGTGATGGATGTTAAATCGGGTAGTGGTGCTTTCATGCCAACCCATGCGCAATCAATTGAACTGGCTAAAAGTATTGTCTCTGTGGCCAATGGTGCGGGTTGTAAAACATCGGCACTCATTACTGATATGAACCAAGTATTAGCCAGCAGTGCGGGTAATGCCGTTGAAGTGCGTGAAGCAGTGCGTTTCTTAACGGGTGAATACCGTAATCCACGTTTATTGGCTGTTACCATGGCTTTATGTGTGGAAATGTTAGTGTCAGCAAATTTAGCGACAAATACTGATGATGCCCGAAATAAATTACAAGCCGTGTTAGATAACGGTAAAGCGGCGGAATTATTTGGCACTATGGTGACAGGTTTAGGTGGTCCAGCAGATTTTGTAGACAATTATGACCTACACTTACCAAAAACAGACATAATTCGTCCGGTATTTGCAACGCAAACTGGTTATCTAACGGCTATGGATACCCGTGGTTTCGGTATGGCGGTTGTGGCTATGGGCGGTGGTCGCCGTGTGGCAACTGATCAAATCGATTATGCCGTGGGTTTATCTGATATTGCTGCGCTAGGTCAGCAGTTAGATGCACAAACACCTGTCGCTATGGTTCATGCACGCAGTGAAGCACAGTTTGATGCAGCACAAGCGGAAATTTTAAAATCAATCCATATCGGCGATACGCAACCTGCAGCAAGTGCAGATGTTTATCAACAAATTCGACTTTCTGATGTCTAACGTGTAGTACAAGACTTTAATGCTTAGTACAAGACGCTAACGTTTAGTACCAAACAGTAGTCGATAACGAACAGTACTGTTAATAATGAATAGTACTGTTTATAAAGAATAGTTAATGGAAATAGGTCAGTGTGATGAAACGTACAATTATATTAATGTTGGATTCATTGGGCATTGGTGCTTCGGCCGATGCGGATAAATTTGGTGATGTAGGCAGCAATACTTTTGGTCATATCGCCCAGTGGTGTGCTGAAGGTAAAGCGGATATCGGTCGTGAAGGCTCTTTGCATATTCCTAACTTAACTAAATTAGGTCTTGCGCATGCTTGTGCTGATAGCGTGGGTTCATTCCCTGCAGGTTTGGATGCAAGTACTGAGGTGATTGGCGCATACGGTTATGCTCAAGAGCTATCAACAGGTAAAGACACACCTAGTGGCCATTGGGAAATTGCTGGCGTACCAGTACTGTTTGATTGGGGTTATTTCTCTGATCTGGAAAACAGCTTCCCACAAGAATTGCTAGATAAATTAGTAGAACAAGCAGATTTACCGGGTTATTTAGGTAACTGCCATTCTTCTGGTACTGAGATCTTAGATCTGATGGGCGAGGAGCACATGGCTTCTGGCAAGCCAATTTTCTATACTTCGGCAGACAGTGTATTCCAAATTGCTTGTCACGAAGAAAGCTTTGGCTTAGAGCGTTTATTGAAGTTGTGTGAATTAGCCCGTGAATTATTAGAACCGTACAATATTGGTCGTGTTATTGCGCGTCCATTTATCGGTAATGATAAGAGTGATTTTGCTCGTACTGGTAACCGCCGTGATTATTCACTACTACCACCGGCACCAACATTATTAGATCGCATGGCAGAATCTGGCGGTGAAGTAGTGAGTGTCGGTAAAATTGCGGATATCTATGCACAGCAAGGTATTACTAAAAAAGTCAAAGCGACAGGTCTTGAAGCATTATTTGATCTGACGTTAGAGCAAGTTAAACAAGCGGGTGATCATACTATCGTATTCACTAACTTTGTTGATTTTGACTCATCATGGGGTCACCGTCGCGATGTCGCTGGTTATGCAAAAGGCTTAGAGTATTTCGATACTCGTTTACCTGAGCTACTGGCGATATTAGATGAAGGTGATGTGGTGGTATTAACCGCCGATCACGGTTGCGACCCAACCGCGCCAGGTACAGACCATACCCGTGAACATATTCCAGTGCTTTTCTATGGCCATAATGTGCCGAAAGGACCATTGGGTTTACGTGATACGTTTGCAGATATTGGTCAGTCAATAGCGGCTTACCACGGTCTACCAAAACTCGATTACGGTAAAAGTTTTTTATAAGCTAGCCGGGTCTTAAATCGTTTTTATATTTATAAAAAATAGTTTTTATAAATAACACATTTTATAAACAATCGTACCTAGCTACAGAATGCTGGGTATAACCAAAACAAAGAAGGTAACAATATAATGGCTACTCCACATATTAATGCAGAAAAAGGTGATTTCGCTGAAACGGTACTATTCCCAGGTGATCCGCTACGCGCTAAGTACATCGCAGAAACATTTTTAGAAGACGTTAAGCAAGTGAACGACGTGCGTAACATGTTAGGTTTCACTGGTACTTACAAAGGTACTCGCGTTTCTGTTATGGGTTCAGGTATGGGTATCCCATCTTGCTCTATCTATGCAAAAGAACTTATCACTGAATACGGCGTTAAAAACCTTATCCGTGTAGGTAGCTGTGGCGCGATCAGCACTGACGTTAAAGTACGTGACGTTGTGATCGGCATGGGTGCATGTACTGACTCTGCAGTAAACCGCGCACGTTTTGATGGTTATGATTTCGCTGCTATCGCATCATGGGAATTATTAAGCAAAGTAACACGCGCTGCTAAAGCTGCGGGTATCGATGCTAAAGTAGGTAACATCTTCTCTGCTGATTTATTCTATACACCAAAACCAGAATTATTTGATTCAATGGAAAAACTGGGCATTCTTGGTGTTGAAATGGAAGCGGCTGGTCTATACGGCGTTGCTGCAGAATTCGGCGCAAATGCTATCTGTATTTGTACTGTATCTGATCACATCCGTACGGGTGAAGTAACAACGGCTGAAGAACGTCAATTAACGTTCAATGACATGATCGTTATGGCATTAGAGTCTGTGTTAATTGAAGACTAATATTTAGTTTTTAATGAAAATACCCGGCAATCTTGATTGCCGGGTATTTTTTTATCTGTAATATGCCTCATCGATCACCACTCATACGCGTGACACCGATGAACACTTGTATCAACCGCATGCAAGGTTTAAACTTATCCCACATTCCTTATTCCTTGTTAAAAGAGAACATAATGGCTGGTCCTCAGTTTATTTATTCGATGCATCGTGTTGGCAAAATTGTGCCACCGAAGCGTCACATTCTTAAAGATATCTCGCTTAGTTTCTACCCAGGTGCCAAAATTGGCGTATTAGGTCTAAACGGCTCTGGTAAATCAAGTCTATTACGCATCATGGCTGGTGTAGATAAAGATTTCGAAGGTGAAGCGCGTCCATTAGCGGGCACTAAGATCGGTTACTTACCGCAAGAACCTGTACTAGATCTAGAAAAAACAGTACGCGAAGTCGTTGAAGAAGCAATTTCAGAACTGAAAGATGCAATGGCTGGTCTTGACCAAGTTTATGCAGATTACGCAGAACCAGATGCAGACTTTGATAAGCTAGCGAAGAAACAAGAAAAATTTGAAGCTATCATTCAAGCACAAGATGGCCACAACATCGAAAATCAACTAGAGCGTGCTGCTAATGCATTACGTTTACCAGACTGGGACACGAAAATTAAAGTCCTATCCGGTGGTGAACGTCGCCGTGTTGCTATTTGTCGTTTGTTACTTGAAAAACCAGACATGTTATTACTTGATGAACCAACCAACCATTTGGATGCTGAATCTGTAGCTTGGTTAGAACGTTACCTACTTGATTATGAAGGTACTGTTGTTGCTATTACGCATGATAGATATTTCCTTGATAATGTAGCCGGTTGGATCTTAGAGCTTGACCGTGGTGAAGGTATTCCATGGGAAGGTAACTACTCTTCTTGGTTAGAACAAAAAGATGAACGTTTAGCACAAGAATCATCAAAAGAAAGCGCGCGCAAAAAATCGATTGAAAAAGAATTGGAATGGGTACGTTCAAATCCAAAAGGTCGTCAAGCGAAAAGCAAAGCCCGTATGTCGCGTTTTGAAGAGCTTAACCAATCAGATTATCAACGTCGTAACGAAACCAACGAACTGTTTATCCCACCGGGTGAGCGTTTAGGTGACAAAGTTATCGAAGTTGAAAACCTAGGTAAAGCCTATGATGGTCGTGTACTAATTGACGATTTATCATTCTCTATGCCAAAAGGTGCGATCGTCGGTATTATCGGTCCCAATGGTGCAGGTAAATCGACGTTATTTAAAATGTTAGATGGCAGCGAGACACCAGACAAGGGTTCTATCTCTGTTGGTGAATCGGTACAAATTGCCAGTGTCGATCAGTTCCGTGATCACATGAACGGCGAAAATACAGTGTGGCAAGAATTGTCAGACGGTCTTGATATCATCAAGATTGGTAACTTTGAAATGCCATCTCGTGCTTATTGCAGCCGTTTTAACTTTAAAGGTATCGATCAGCAGAAACGTGTTGGTCATCTTTCGGGCGGTGAACGTGGTCGTTTACACCTAGCTAAATTGCTGCAAGCTGGTGGTAATGTATTACTACTGGATGAGCCAACCAATGACTTGGATATCGAGACATTACGTGCACTTGAAGAAGCAATTCTTGAGTTCCCGGGTTGTGCTATGGTTATTTCCCATGACCGTTGGTTCTTAGATCGTATTGCCACGCACATCTTAGATTACCGCGATGAAGGTCAAGTGAACTTCTACGAAGGTAACTACACAGATTACGAAGCATGGTTGAAGAAAACCTTAGGTCCTGAAGCGACTCAGCCACACCGTATCAAGTACAAACGCATTAGCTAATGTTGTTGTCGGTATTACTGGCGTAGCAACAAAGACTAATTAGATTAAAAGCCTGTGATTAATGATATTACGGGCTTTTTTTTGCCTGCTATTCAATGCTGGCTATGTAGATGTAGATGTGGCTGGTGATGAACTACTTATTGCCGCTGTGCAGCCTATTTGGCATCACAATATGCGTGCGATGAGCGATTAACGGGAATCGATAACCAGAACTTATAACCAGAGATAGGCGCTAAAAAGTGACCTGTATTTAAAAATAACTAAAATAGTTTGTTAAATGGCATTTATTTTGCTTAGTTAAGGTTATTAGCAATTAATTGACAGTTTTTGTAGGTATTTTGTAGGTATTTAGTAGTACTATGGTTAACTGTCATAGCGCTTTAGCTAATCGTAATCGTTTATTCATTTTCAAACTTAAGCAGTGATCGCCAGCATGGAATTATCTAATTACGCGGATGTAATTAAAAAATTAACGACCTTGTATCATGAGCCTGACTTCAGTCGCTTAGTCGAGCAGTTGACTGAGGGAGAAAGTAATAGTACCCGTTTTTTAATTAAGATGGAGGTGAACCGCCTTTCTGCCCTGACTCGAAGGATCCTTGATTTTCGTCAGCGTGGTGACAATGGCGTGATCGGTTATCAATATGAAGGTATTCTCCATCATATTAGCCCGACTGAAATTAAGTTATTAGAAACCCTGTTAGTAGAACAGCAAGGTAATTATACTTTAGGTATATACGAAGAAGTATTAGCTTATCATCAACGTGAACGCGCTAAGCCCGCAGATGAACGCGATGTGGTGGTGATGGATCCTGCTGCTCAATTTGCTGTTGAACCGGTTCAATACGCGTCTTATTTTATCCGTAACGAAGAGCGTATGCATTATAGCTCGGGCATAAAGCTGCGGGTTGGCGATCGGGTTGTCGATGCGATAACGTCGGATATATCAACCAGTGGCATCAAAGTTAAAATAGACAAAGCCCATAATATTGCTGCTGGTAGCTTAATTAATGTCAATTTTTCCAGTTTACGCCAAGAGTACGCCAATCATTTTTTGCGTAACTTTTTTGCTTATAAGCTGATGGGTATCGATGAAGAAGAAAAATGTGATTATTTGCGCTTGATGCGGATTGATGATAACAACGAATTAGATATTTTTATCTCTAAGTTGATCAGCCAGAACAAAAGCAAGTATAAAGTCAACGTACGCTATCAAGAAGAAAATGTCGTCGTTAAAGGCTACGAGCAATTCTTTTTACCGCGCATGTCAGGTTTGCCGTTATATGTGTCCAATGCTGCGAAACCAGTATTAAGTCATTTATTATTAAATGAAAATAATCGTGGTGTATACGATTATTGGACCAATGAAGAATCGAAGAGTCAGTTAGAAGCCTGCTGGCAAACACCTTGGATGCAAGCCTTGCTACAAGCGCAGCAAAGTATCGATACGACGATTTACAGTTTTTATTATACTCAAAATGGTCGTTTGCATTTTTATGCTGCAGATGCGGCTAGTCTGACTAAGTCCGCTTCTAAAGCCCTATTTTTATCGTTTGCCTGTCAGCGGCCTAATTTTCGAGTATTTAAACTGTCATTAAACCCATCTAAATTTGATGAAAAGAAACATTTGTTAGAAGCTGAAAGTAACCAGCAGCCGATCGGCACGACAAGGCTAGCTGCGCTGCAAGATATTCGTTGGGTGGGGTTATTACAAGATATAACCAATGAAAACATTCTCAGTGATTATAAAGCCTACGCCCAGCAAGGCAGTGACTTTAATCAGTTACATCAATATCGCTTACCAGCGGCTGAACAACGCGCGCTATTAAGCCAGTTTAAATATGTACAATTACGCAAAGAAGCGCGATTCAGTTATAAAACTGCGATTGTAGTGAGTAATACCGAGTATAATATTAAAGGTTGGAGTAATGACTTTTCCACCGAAGGTTTACAAATCGAATTAGAAGCATCATTGGATGTGCAGATTGGTCATCGTGTTTACCTTGAATTGCCTATGTTGCAAAAGTTGTCAAAGAAAGTCGCACTGACTAACTTAGCTTACAGTGTGGTTGGCTGTAATAAAGCCAAGACTATTTTACACCTGCAGATATCCGGTGATAAAGAGGCGCATATTGGCTGTCAATTTTTTAGCCTATTGATTAGCAGTAATAAAGATAAACTTAAGAGCATGCCTGAGCCGAGTCAATCTCCGGGTGTTGCCACGGTATTACGTAACATGTATTGTCAGTATTTAGCGACGATGCCCTTGTATATCCATAAGGTAAATAATAATTATCAGATGGATAGGATAGGTATTAGCCCGAATGAAAATAGCTTATTACCGTTATTTGAATTTTTTGGTCAGCCTGAAGCGCCATACAATCTTTATCCTTTACTGTCTGACAATGGTATTAAGCAGGTGTTTGATGAGGTATTAGAGGGCTTAAAGTCAACTTATCGTCCTTGGCAACGGGTACTTTATATTGCTATTACCTCTAGTGATTCCACTGTATTAACCAAATTTGAGCAGGACTTTACTGATGAGCATGAGCGCCGCCAGTTTGTGTCCCATGGCTTACAAAAAGGTGCTTTTTTTGCTATTCAAGTGATGTTATCGCGTACTGGCCGACCGGATATGGAATACATTGAAAAAGAACTGAATTACGTCAGTCATTATGCGGTGCACAGAGCGCAAAAATTGGAAGAGGAATTGTGGAGTGTCCGCGGTGTGGTTGACTTGATTGATGTCTCGGATGAACTATTCTATCGATTAGGTTTACGCCGCGGACGTTAATACAGTCCACGTCATACGAAAAGTCCACGTAACAGATAAAAATGAGTACGTGGACTTTCATTTTATAACATTACGACCAGCTAGCCTCGACACAAGTCGCCGCTTGTAATAATCCGACCAAGCCTTCTAAATCATGATGATTCAACGCCACTTGGGCTTGTTGCTGGACAATCGGTTTAGCATGGATCGCCACCCCTAAAGCCGCACTTTTCAGCATAATTAAATCATTAGCACCATCACCAATCGCTACCGTTTGTTGCGGCGCTATCTGATATTGTTGGGCTAATGCTTGCAGCGTATCGGCCTTTACCTGTGCATCGACAATACCGCCAATCACCTTACCGGTTAAGATACCATCGACGATCTCGAGTTCATTGGCATAAACAGCATCAAAGCCGAGGTCTGTTTGCAAACGCTCAGCAAAGTAAGTAAAACCACCTGAGGCGATGGCTACTTTCCAGTTGGCTTGGTGTAACGTGGCAATCAGTAACTCTAGTCCTGGCATCAGTGGCATGGCATCAGCAACTTGGGTTAATACGGCTTCTGGGCAGTGCGTTAATGTCGCCACGCGTGAGCGTAAGCTTGCTGCAAAATCTAATTCGCCATTCATGGCCTTGGCTGTCACTGCTGCTACTTGCTCTCCGACGCCAGCTAGTTTGGCTATTTCATCAATACATTCAATTTGAATAGTGGTTGAATCCATATCCATCAGCACGATACCAGGCTGACTTAAACTCGGTAGTGTTTGACTCAAGGCATAATCAATCTGGTAATCATTGCTCCAGCTCGCTAAGGTAGCCTTAAACTGTTGCTGTAGTGTGGCTGTTAATTGAGTAAAACCTAAAACAACGATATCACCCTGGGTAGCGCTATTATTGCTTGTTGTTGCAGTACTGCTATTGTTTGTTACGGCGTTGCTATCGGTTGTCGCGAGCTGTAATGGATAATTTGCTGGTGGATAAATAACAATATCACCGCTAATCTGCGCTGATACTTGCAACTGACTTAATGCTGACAGTAAATTGAGTAATGCATCACTGGTCACAGTCGTGCCGATTAGGGTGAGGTAATGACTACTAGCTGCATTCATTACTTGCTGTGCTTGCGCAGAAATATTAAATTGACCCTGACAGTATGTGACTTGTTTTATTTTAGTGCTATTTTCATCACTTTTTTTAGAACTGTGCAAGCTTAACAATTGTTGCCATGCTATTGGCGGGGTATTACTAAATAAAGTCTCAGCGAGTTGAGTCATTTTGCTACTAATCCTTGTAATCGATAGGTTACTACTAGCAAAGATAACGCATTAGACTTAAAATTGCGATTCGTAATTACGCTATTCAGGAAGGATCTCGTTGTGGTTAAAATGAAGAATAATGACAACTCGGCGTCTGTTGCGCATGAAGCACTGTTAGTTACAGATAAGGCTACAGAGCAAGCGACTGAACAGACGAACCAAGACCGTCAGGATAAGAAGTCTAAGCGCCGCAATAAATTTCTGAAAGGGCAAACCTCATTACTGATTGCATTAAGTTTGAGTTCACTGTTCATTTTCATTGCCATCTCGGTATATAACAATGTTACGGCTTCACGCTATCAGCAGGTGGATATGTTGGTGAGTTCATTATTGGATTATCCGACTAAAATGGCGGCTAATCTGATTGTGGCGCGTAGCTCGACAGATCGTGATATCCGCGTTAACAGCAAAAAACAACTGCAACAGCTGGTGGATGAGGTAAGCAAGAATCAATATGTGACCAGCCTGCATATCTTTGCCGAAGATGGTAAATTATTAAGTTCTTCACAAGACGACTATATCGATACGTTAGTGGCGCAAAAACAGTATGTAGCACCAACGGGCGTGCGGGTATATCTGAAGCCGATATTAGCAGGCGATTTATTAGTCAACGGTTTGTTAACAAAAGATAAACCCGTGGGTTTTTTACAGCTGCATTTTAGTTATCAAGAAATGCTGAAAACCTTCACGATCTTCCAGTTTGATGCCACTATATCTATTTTATTATTGTTTCTGTTGTTATTGCTGTTCGGTGTCATTATTGGTGTGACCATCAACCGCGTACATCATAAATTTCGTTCAAAAAGGTAATCTGATGTCTAAACATATACATATTCTCGGTATTTGCGGCACTTTCATGGGTGGCATTGCAGTACTGGCTAAACAGCTTGGTTATAAGGTCACGGGTTCGGATGCTAATGTCTATCCGCCAATGAGCACACAGTTAGAAGAGCAAGGTATCGAACTGATTGAAGGCTATGATCCAAGTCAGCTTGACCCAGCGCCAGACATGGTGATTGTCGGTAATGCTATGTCACGCGGTAATCCTTGTGTCGAGTACCTGTTAAATCGCAAGCTGGCTTATACCTCTGGCCCACAGTGGTTATCAGCGCATTTATTACAACATCGTTATGTTATTGCCGCGTCGGGTACGCATGGTAAGACTACCACTGCTGCTATGGTGGCGTGGATCTTAGAATATGCTGGACTCGAACCAGGTTTCTTGATTGGCGGGGTACCACAGAACTTTACTGAATCTGCACGTTTAGGTGGTGGTTATTTCTTTGTTATCGAAGCTGACGAATACGATACGGCCTTTTTCGATAAGCGCTCTAAGTTTGTGCATTATCAACCAAATACTCTGATCATGAATAATCTCGAATATGATCATGCCGATATTTTCCCGGATCTAGCCGCCATTCAACGCCAATTTCATCATGTAGTGAGAACAGTACCTGGTAATGGCCTGATCTTAATGCCGGATAACGTACCGGCATTAGATGAAGTCAAAGCCCAAGGTTGTTGGACACCAGTGCAGCGCTTGTCTTTAGAAAGTGGGGAAGGGCGGGATATGCATGACAGTCACTGGCAAGCGAAGAAGTTGCGTGCAGATGCCAGTCAATTTGAAGTTTACTGTAAAGGCCAATTAGCTGGAGTCGTACAATGGAACTTAATTGGTGAGCATAATTTACAAAATGGCATGATGGCGATCGCCGCAGCGCATTATGCCGGTGTTGAATTAAGCCAAGCGATTGCCGGGCTCGGTGAGTTCAAAACCCCAAAACGCCGTATGGAAGTTAAAGGTGAAGTACAAGGTATCCGTGTTTACGATGACTTTGCGCATCATCCTACCGCTATCACCACGACATTAGCCGGGTTACGCGCGGCAGTGGGGAGTGAACGTATAATTGCGGTATTAGAGCCGCGTTCAAATACCATGCGTATGGGCACCCATCAACAAGCGTTAGCACAATCGTTAACTGTGGCTGATGATGTATTGCTATACCAACCTGAAGGCTTAGATTGGAATTTACAGCCTGTTGCTGATGAACTGTGTATTAGTGATGATTCTGGTCTAAGCAATAATTCTGGAGTTCGCAATAACGCTAAAGCGGTTATTCATCAGCAGATTGATAGCTTGATTAGTGAAATAACCAAACGAGCTCATGCTGAGAATGGTCCTTGTCATGTACTAATTATGAGTAATGGTGGTTTTGCTGGTATTCATGATAAGTTGCTCGCTAAGCTGTGATTTACAATAATAGCTGCTAATTAAAGTTAAAAGCACAGTTAATAAAACGCAAGAAATAATGATTAATATGAATAAGGGTTATGAATACGATGCAAACTAACGCGGCGACAAGCACTAAAGCAGAATTCAGTAGACGTATTACCTTGGGTATCAGTGGCGCGTCAGGCTCACAATACGCGGTGCGTTTATTAGAGTTATTATTAGCGGCGAATGTACAAGTACATCTGTTGATGTCGGATGCTGCAAAAGTAGTGATGGCGACGGAAACTGATGAAAAATGGCCGGCAGATAATAAATCACTACAGCTGTTTTTAACCGATAAATACCAAGCCAAAGCAGGGCAGTTGTTAGTACCAAGCAGCAAAGATTGGTTCTCACCCGTGGCTTCTGGCTCTGGTGCGCCAAAACAGATGGTGATCTGCCCGTGTAGTATGGGCACGGTAGCGGCGGTAGCGCAGGGTATGTCGACCAATTTATTACAACGTGCTGCGGATGTGGTATTAAAAGAGCGTGGCCAGTTAGTTTTGATCCCGCGTGAAACACCACTGTCACCAATCCATTTAGAAAACATGCTGAAGTTATCGCGCTTAGGGGTAACCATCATGCCCGCAGCACCGGGTTTTTACCGTAAGCCTAAAACCTTAGATGATTTAATTGATTTGATGGTCGCGCGTATTCTGGACCACTTGGATGTGGACCAGTCTATTTATGCGGGGTGGGGGCGTTAAGGTCTAGGGCGGAGCTCCGCCCATCTTTAAACTTTACCCAATGCCGACGTCACATACTTCTCTAAAAACGCAATAATACCTTCTCTGTCCATTGCCTTTGGTTGATTAACCAACTGCAAGATCATGTAACCTTGATTGCAGAGACTGCGAGCAAACTCTTTGGTGGTTAAATAAGTATTTATTTCGCCAGATGCGATAGCGGGTTCGATCTTGTTACTGATAATGGCGATGTTGTTATCTAATAAGGCTAAGTAACGTGGCCAAGTGTCCTCACGAATAGACGAACTCCATTCCAGCCAGATATAAGTGAATTGCGGATTGCTGATCGCCGCGTCGACAAAATCGGCTAAGTAATCATGAATGGCTTGCTGTGCACTGTTGTTTACTTGGGAACTGTTATTTGATTGGTGAGTGTGGTTTGATAGTTCGTTAATATCAATAAAGTGCTTACGGACCATGTTACTGAAGAAATCTTCAACCTGTATTAGTACATTATCAACCAGCTGCTCTCTACTGCTGAAGTAGTTAAATACAGTAGCGACTGAGACTTGTGCTAACTGGGCTATTTCAGCGTGACCTGCACGACCCAGACCGCGTTTGGAGAATACCTCGATGGCACACTGCATTAATTGTTCACGACGTGCTTCGGGAGAGAGACGGGTACGCCGTCTTATTACTGCAGGCATTTCCATATGTTGTAGCATCCTAGTGCAAAGTAGAGAATAAAGTAGAAAGTAAGTAGAAAATAAACTAGAGAGTAGATGTTAATTTATTGTTAAGTTTATCATTAGGCTGATACTTAGTTCAACAGGCATGTGAAACTAATCACCCTTCTTCAGCCGTGTTAGCAACCGCGTAATGAGTAAAGCCAGGCTGTTTTTTTATGAAACTGTTTAGATTATTGCCACAGGGCTGTTAAACTACGCCCTGCTATATTCGAGATGTTATTCTTGAATTATAAGATAACCCTATTTTTGATTGCAATTACTGCCTGCAGTACTGTAATCGTTTGGAGAAATTAACATGAAACACACTGTTGAAGTGATGATCACTGAAGCTGATATTCAAGCAAAAGTAAAAGAGTTAGCGGCACAAATTGAAACGCATTATAAAGATACTGATACGCTAATCATTGTTTGCTTATTACGTGGTTCGGTTATTTATATGTCGGATCTGTGTCGCCACATTAATTTACCGGTTGAATTAGATTTCATGACTGCATCAAGCTACGGTAATTCAATGGAAAGTAACCGTGATGTGCGTATCTTAAAAGACTTAGACAGCGACATTAAAGGCAAAGACGTACTTATCGTTGAAGACATCATTGATACTGGTTTCACGTTAAGCAAGATCAAAACCATGTTAGAACTGCGTGATCCTAAATCAATCACTATCACAACGTTACTAGATAAACCGTCTCGTCGTGAAGTTGCTGTACCAGTTGATTGGGTTGGTTTTGAGATCCCTGATGAATTCGTAGTTGGTTATGGTATTGATTACGGTCAAAAATACCGTAACTTACCTTACGTAGGTAAAGTTGTACCGCTAGAAGGCTAAGTTCTACTGTTAAGAGTAGTTCTAGTACTTGCTATTCGAGTCGATTAAAGACGTTCAGCCCGCCGTAAATACATCCTTGTAGGCTTGGGCTGGCATCCCTGCCAGCAACTGCTGATCTTACTTTAAACGACTCTCTTTTATTATCATCGTTCTGCACTTTAAGTTTTAGAGTCGGATTACATGATGAGTTAATACTTCACCCTCGCATTTCTACGCTATTCCAGTATAATTCAGCTCCCATTCTTGATTAGGTTTGTTCATCACATGACGTTAGCACTGGAAATAAAAGGGCTGCAGAAGACGTATTCTGGCGGAGTTCAAGCGGTAAAACGCATAGACCTGACTGTCGAAAAAGGCGATTTTTATGCGCTGTTGGGGCCTAACGGAGCGGGTAAGTCGACGACTATCGGCGTGATGAGTTCACTGGTGAATAAAACCGCAGGGCAAGTTAAAATCTTTGGTTTTGATATTGATACTGACCTTGAAGCGGCAAAGAGCCATATTGGTTTAGTACCGCAAGAATTTAATTTTAATCCGTTTGAAAAGATTGAAAACATTATCGTCAATCAAGCGGGTTATTACGGCGTACCACGTAAAGAAGCCTTGGTACGTTGTGAAGCGTTATTAAAACAGTTGGAGTTATGGGATAAACGCCATGAAGCGGCGCGTAATTTATCTGGTGGTATGAAACGCCGATTAATGATTGCGCGGGCGTTAGTACATAATCCACAATTACTTATTCTAGATGAACCGACTGCGGGCGTTGATATTGAATTGCGCCGTACTATGTGGGAGTTCTTGCAACGTAAGAATGAGCAGGGCATTACTATTATCCTGACTACCCATTATTTAGAAGAAGCGGAAATGCTGTGCCGTAATATTGGCATTATTGATAAAGGCCTATTAATTGAGAATACTTCGATGAAATCGCTGTTATCGAAACTCAATAGTGAATCCTATCTATTGGATGTTAATAGCCAATTAATTAAACCTGAATTAGACGGTTACAGCTGTCGATTATTGGATGCGCATACTTTAGAAGTGGATGTTGCTAAGGGCCGTGGTTTGAATTCGTTATTCGTGCAATTGGCGGCGATGGACATTCAAGTGCAAGGTATCCGTAATAAAGAGAATCGTTTAGAAGCGCTGTTTATGGATATAGTGGAGCAGGGGCGGGGAAAACAAGCGTAATACTTGTTTGTTCCACGAATTGATTAAAGACGAGAGCTCGCCGTAAACCCATCCATGGGGGCTTGCGTTGGCATCCCTGCCAACAACAGCTCTCTTTCTTTAATTAATTCGTTATTTTTGGAGATAGTGCTAGGCTGTCTGCATCGTATTAAGAGTTAGTTTTCACCGATATTTTAGTAGGTTAGTTAAAATGAAACAAAATTATTTAATTGCGTTTAACAGTATTTTGAATAAAGAGATCACCCGTTTTACCCGTATTTGGGTGCAAACTTTAGTGCCGCCAGCGATCACTATGTCGTTGTACTTCGTGATCTTCGGTAATCTCATCGGTTCTCGCGTGGGTCAGATGGACGGTTTTAGCTATATGGCGTTTATCGTACCGGGTTTGATCATGATGTCGGTGATCACCAATTCATATTCCAATGTCGCTTCGTCGTTTTACAGTGCTAAGTTTCAAGGTAATATTGAAGAATTGTTAGTATCGCCAGTACCTACGTATATCATTATTGCAGGTTATGTCGGCGGTGGTGTTGCCCGTGGTTTGCTGGTGGGCTTTATTGTTACCTGTGTATCGCTGTTCTTTGTACCATTACAAATTCACAGCGTACTGGTGATCATCACTACGTTATTACTGACTTCTATTTTATTCGCGTTAGCGGGTTTATTAAATGCCATCTTTGCAAAAAGCTTTGATGACATTTCAATTATCCCGACGTTTATATTAACGCCGTTAACCTATCTCGGTGGGGTGTTTTATTCAACATCATTGCTACCACCTGTATGGGAAACTATTTCACACGCCAATCCAATTATCTACATGGTCAGCGCGTTTCGTAATGGTTTCCTAGGCATTGAAAATATTCCATTATTCTATTCATTTGCTGTCATTATAGGTTTTATCGCTGTGTTATATACACTGGTATATCGCTTGATCAGTAAAGGTGTTGGTTTAAGAAGTTAATAGCGCGTGCTCTCTCTAGCTCCTCCCCTACTTTTTATTGATAAAGAATAAGGGGGAGGTTGCGAGGGGCTCAGCTCTTATCACTAATATTTAAAAATCGGTAACAAAAATGAACACTCAACAAACAGAACAAGATGACGCTATGGGTAACTCTCGCGAGATCACCACTAACCAAACAGGCTTGAACGAGCACTTAGACGAAGTGGTACTAAAGCATTTAGCCCATAAATTCCGTAAGCCATACCGTCAGCATACCGTTGAAGCGTTTGCACAGATGCAAGCGATCGTCGCGGCTGATCCTCGTCCTATTATCTTTGATTCATGCTGTGGCGTGGGTGAAAGTACCGCGAAGATCGCACAGCTGCACCCAGACTGTTTAGTGTTTGGTATGGATAAGTCGGCAGACCGCTTGGAGCGTAACGATCAGCATCGTCATGCACATCAAGTGGACGGCCAGGTTTATCACTTATTCCAAGTGGATTTAAACGATCTATGGCGTTTAGCTGTGGATGCGGGTTGGCAGTTACACAAGCATTATATCTTGTATCCAAACCCTTGGCCAAAAGCCAAGCACCTGCAACGTCGTTGGCATGGTGCGGCGGTATTCCCGTCTATTATTGCTTTGGGTGGTGAATTGGAGTTACGTAGTAACTGGCCACTGTATTTACAAGAGTTTCAGCGTGCGTTGGAATTGGCTAAAGTGGATAGTAAGTTACAGACTTATACCGCAGATGAAGCTACAACCCCGTTTGAACGTAAATATTGGGCAAGTGGTCAAACCTCATGGCAATTAGTCGCTAATTTGTAATTAATTTTCCCGACCCGACGATACTTACATTTGCTTACAGTTTTAAAAGGCGCAGTTTGGTATTTTAATTAATACACTGCGCTTTTTTGATGTTAAGGCGTGTAAGTCGTCATATTTTAAATGTTTTTTGAGTTAATTATATTTAATGCTTAATCATGATTATTGGCTTATTTGACTGGAAGGCGAGATTCTAGATATCAATGCTGATATTATTTTATCACTAACAATTTGATTATCTATTATGGAGTAGCTAAAGCTCTTGATCAATGTAATTGATTGTGCGAATATTGCAGCGTTTTTGAGTGTTAATAGAAAAGTAATAAGATAATAAATCACTGTTTATAGTATTTTATAGAGTTGTTAACAGTGATTTATTATGCTTTATAATTTAATGAGTTATCGGTCTTGGGGTACTGCAACCCTAGGGCGGTAGCGTGCTTTTTGTGGTGTGAACTATTTGTTTTTGGTTAAATATTTGCGTTTATAATCAGATGCACGTGCAAATATAACCACAGAGACTAACGTGAAAGCGATGCCGTTTGCATAGACGAGTTGCTCGTTTTCGATTAACTGATAAAGACTAACTAGCATCACCAAGATAACAATCATCAGATTGATATTGTGTAGCCCTGAGTGGTTGTTAGTAAAAATGGCATAACGTCGGAACATGATAATGTTTTACTCTGTAGTTGCATTGCCAATCGCCTCATTAATTATATTTTTAATGACTAACAATGTTAGTTTGAGGCTGTTGTTACATATACGAAAATATGTATATGGTTAACCTAACACATCTACATCGTACAGAATAAATAAAAAATAGAAATTAACACCTAAAAATGTGACCGGTATCTTGTTACCTTGTTCATTTTAGTTATTTCCTCATCATCGGGGTATAATCCCGCCACTTTAAAAGATGTAACTCTGGAACCTATGAATCATTATAAAAAATTATTGGTGGCTGCGGCCTTACCTATAATACTAGCGGGTTGTACCGTGCCAGGCTCTTATTTAAATGTAGATAGTTTAAATATAGATGATAAAAAGACAAGTGCAAATGATGATAGTTCAGAAAACGTTGATATTTTAGATCGCGTTAATTTATACCCATTAACAGCAGATAAAATGGCGACCTATAAAGCGCCACGCCAAAGTGCGCAGATTAACCCAGCATTAGATGCCAAGCTAGCGGCGTATGAATACCGCGTTGGTGCTGGTGATATTTTAAATGTCACTATTTGGGACCACCCTGAATTGACCATTCCAGCAGGTTCTTACCGTAGTGCCAGTGAATCAGGTAACTGGGTACACGCAGACGGTACTATTTTCTATCCTTATATCGGCTTTGTTCAAGTTGCAGATAAAACGGTAGTTGAAATTCGCGCCATGTTAACCACAAAGTTAGCCAAGTTTATCGAAACCCCACAAGTAGACGTGAATGTTGCCGCATTCCGCTCTAAAAAAACCTACATCACAGGTGAAGTGAACAAACCCGGTCAACAATTTATTAGCAATGTGCCATTAACAGTATTGGATGCGATTAATAGTGCAGGTGGTTTAGCTGAAGACGCAGATTGGCGTAATATTACTTTAACGCGCCAAGGTTCTGAACAAGCGCTGTCGTTATATGCCTTGATGCAACGTGGTGATTTAACGCAAAATCGGTTATTAATGCCGGGTGATATTGTCCATGTGCCACGTAACGATGGCCAAAAAGTATTTGTCATGGGTGAAGTTAACGAACCTAAACTATTGAAAATTGACCGTGCGGGTATGAGTCTGACGGAAGCACTAAGTAGCGTGGGTGGTATTAACCAGCTGGCTGCCGATGCGACTGGTATCTTTGTGGTTCGTGCTAACCGTGCAGTTGAAACTGACAGCTCTGATTTAGATAACTCAGGAACAACCGAAAATGAATCTGAGCAATCAAACCGCAATACCATTGCTGATATCTATCAATTAGATATTACTAATGCAGCTGCATTGGTGATTGGTACCGAATTTGAATTACAACCTTATGACATAGTTTATGTCACAGCGGCGCCTATTACCCGTTGGAACCGTGTTATCGGTCAAATACTACCAACTATTTCAGGCTTTAACGATCTTACTGAAGGTGTTAATCGCGTTCGTACTTGGTAATCAATCAGTCCTGAATTGAAGTATTAATCGAAGGTTATGAATTAAAAGGGTTTACTATGTTTAATAATATTTTAGTGGTGTGTGTGGGTAATATTTGTCGCTCACCCTCTGGCGAGTATTTACTTAAGTCACTATTACCGAGCAAGAACATTGAATCAGCGGGTGTTGGCGCTTTAGTAGGTAAACCTGCAGATAAACAGGCTTGTCAGGTCGCTGAAGAACACGGCATTAGCTTAGCGGGTCATCAAGGCCGCCAGCTAACGTCTGCATTGTGTCGTGAGTTTGATTTGATTTTAGTGATGGAACAAGGTCATATCAATGCGGTGACTAACATTGCCCCTGAAGCCCGTGGTAAAACCATGTTGTTTAGCCAATGGTTGCAAAAACAAGATATACCTGATCCGTATCGCCAAAGTAAAGAAGCGTTTGATCATGCTTATAAGCTCATTGAAGCTTCAGCTAAGGCTTGGGCGCTGAAGTTAAGTTAAAAGCAGCTAAGAGTCATTAGGTTAATAACAGCTAAGAGCAATTAAGTTGATAGAGCTAAGCTAAAAGCAGTTTGGTAAATAGACAAAAGCTAAATTTAAATATTGGAATTAGATAATAATTATGAGCAGTAATACTCTTAATCAAACGAACAAACCGCAGCAGTCAAACAGCGATGCTGACGAAATCGATCTCGGAAAATTATTCGGTATCTTACTCGACGCGCGTTGGAGCATTATCGCTGTTACTTTTATCTTTGCGATATTTGGTGTCAGCTATGCGTTATTAGCCACGCCGGTTTACAAAGCCGATGCGTTGATCCAAGTTGAACAAAAAAGCAGTGGCATGTCGGCACTGGTTGGCGACATGGGCGACATGTTTTCCAGTGAATCGTCTGCAACGACCGAAGTTGAGATCATTAAATCACGTATGATCTTGAGCCAAACAGTTGAAAAGTTAAATTTAACTACGCTTGCAGCACCAACCTATTTACCGGTTATTGGTAAAGGCTTAGCACGCATGGGCGGTCAACAAAATGACATTGCTATTAGTCGTTTTGAAATTCCAAGTTACGCTTCTGCCTATGCTAAATCTGCATTTAGTTTGATCATTGATGATGCCAGTAAAGGTGCTTATTCGTTATATAACGCTGATGAGCGTAAAGTATTATCAGGTGTCGTGGGTGAATTAGCGCAAAACAATGATTACCGTTTATTTGTACAGGTATTAGTGGGTAACACTGCTGATGAATTTTCTGTTGTTAAGCAATCTCAACTTGATGCGATCCAATGGTTACAACAGAATTTGTCGGTAAGTGAACGTGGTAAACAAACAGGTATTTTACAATTATCATTTAGTGGTGAAGATAAAGTTTTAATTGAAGCTATTTTGAATGACGTAAGTCAAAACTATTTTTTGCAGAATGTAGAACGAAATTCGGCTGAAGCTGAAAAGAGCTTAACGTTTTTACAAAGCCATTTACCAAATATTAAGACTGAATTAACCGCAGCTGAAGATACGCTTAATCGTTTCCGTCAAGCCAATGAATCGATTGACTTGGGGTTAGAAGCGGAGTCAACGCTAAAAGTCATGGTGGCATTAGAGTCACAGCTAAACGAGTTAACCTTTAAAGAAAGTGAGATTAGCCAACGTTTTACCAAAGATCACCCTGCTTACAAATCATTACTCGATAAACGTGAAGTTTTATTAACAAAGCAAAGACAGCTTAATGATCAGGTTCAACAATTACCGAAAACTCAACGTGATGTATTACGCATGAAGCGTGATGTTGAAGTGAATCAACAGATTTATATTCAACTGCTGAACAAGGTCCAAGAGTTGAGTATCTTGAAAGCGGGTACGGTAGGTAATGTACGTATTTTAGATACTGCACAAGCCTATAGTAACGCGGTTAAACCGAAGAAATCACTGATTGTGGTATTAGCGACATTATTAGGTGGCATGCTCTCGGTTGCAGTTGTGCTAGTACGTGCGGCATTACATAAGGGCGTTGAAAATCCAGATGAAATTGAAGCGTTAGGTTTACCGGTTTATGCAAGCATCCCAATGTCTGATTGGCAGGCAGAGATGGACAGCAAGCTTAAACAAAATAAACGTAAGAAAAAACTCGAATTGCATGAAACATTATTAGCAGAATCAAACCCTGCTGATTTATCGATTGAAGCATTACGTGGTCTGCGTACCAGCATGCATTTTGCCATGATGGAAGCGAAGAATAATGTGGTTATGATCTCTGGTCCTGCGCCTGGTATTGGTAAATCGTTTGTATCGGTAAACTTTGCTGCTGTGATTGCTAAAACAGGTCAAAAAGTACTGATTGTCGACGGTGATATGCGTAAAGGTTATTTACAACGTCATTTCAATCTTGACTGGGATTGCGGCTTGTCTGAAATGCTCTCTGGTAAGTTAGACACTAAAGACGTAATTAAAACATCAGGTATTGAAAATCTAGATGTTATTACGCGTGGTCAAATCCCACCTAATCCTTCTGAGTTATTAATGCACCCACGCTTTAGCGATTTTGTTGAGTGGGCATCAAGTCAATATGATTTAGTTATCATCGATACGCCACCGGTACTTGCGGTAACAGACCCAAGTATTGTTGGTGCGCTTGCGGGAACAACCTTGATGGTTGGTCGCTTTGGTCAAAATACAGTGAAAGAAATTGAAGTCGCACGTCACCGCTTTGAAATGGCTGGAATTGAAGTGAAAGGCTTTATTCTGAATGCTGTTGAGAAGAAGGCGAGTGCGTCTTATGGGTATGGTTATTATAACTATAGCTATGAGAGTGATAAGTCTTAGTTTTAAAGTCGGACCTATTGGTTAAATTTAAAGAGTTAGGCTAAATCAAGGTATTACGATGAAATAGGCTGTCTCAAAATGGAATTGAAGTGTCTCAGGGTGTTATCTAGTACTAATATTTAAAATTGAAATTATTCAATGCCATTGTGTTCAAAGTAAATAATAATTTTTTACTCTTGGATTGAAATATATGTTTCAGAGAAGCGTTGTTGACTAAATCAGGGAGCCTTTCGTAAATCTTGTGATCCGATCATTATCACGGATTTAAAAAGGTTCATCTGATGGGTAAGTCGAAGAACAAAGTCACAAACTGGCCAGAGTCTAATCGTGCGTTAACTCAACGTGGCTCAATTACATTTTGGGTAGACAAATATGGACTTGCACTAAACATTACGGAAAGCGTGGTCGATGATTTCAATTCTCTGATGTAATAGTGAAAGGTGTATTTTCTCTGCCATTACGCTCATTACAAGGCTTTATCGATTCCATTTTTTCTCTGATGAATGTTCCACTGCGTAGTCCTAATTATTCGAGTATAAGTAAACGAGCCAAAACGGTTGAAATAAAATATCGTAACCCATCGAGAGGTGCTATTCGACATATCGCCATCGATTCAACGGGCTTAAAAGTGTTTGGCGAATACGAATGGAAGGTTAAGAAGCACTGCCGTGAAAAGCGTCGAACGTGGCGCAAGTTATATATGGCGGTAGATGTTGATATTCATGAAATTATTTCTGCTTAAATGACGCTTGTTAATGTTGGTTACAGTGAAGTACTACCTTCGTTGCTTAACCCTCTACGTTGACGTATTTTAGAAGTCTCAGGTGATGGTGCATACGACACAAAAGAGAGTCATAAATACTTAAGAAAAAAATATAAAACCACTTACCGTATCACGAAAAAGTGCTAGATTGTGGGAACCTGGACATCCGAGAAATGAAGCTGTAATAGCACTTAAAGCAGGTGGACTGAAACAGTGGAAAGTCCATACGTGGCTACCACGATAGATCGTTATCGGAAACTGCGATGTATCGGTATAAAACGCTCACTAGCGGAATACAATCACTTCGGTTGTTACAACACTCAAGTTGTTGAAGCCAATGTCAAAGCGATCAATAACGTCGTTAGACTCGGCATTCCTGAAAGAAACATGAGTATTTAGACTTTCATAAATAAGCGAGATGATCAAATCTCTCGTTGATTCGATCAACAACGCCCTCTCGACTGAGGTGATTAAATTATCAAGATTAAAGATGGTCAAATGGTCTTAAGTAATTAACATATTTTTTTAATTACTTATAAAAAAGGAAAAGATAATGAGTTTTTTATCAAATATAAAATCTGACTTTCAAGTCAATAAGAATTTCATTTCAAGACTAGCTATATTAATTATAAGAACAGAGCGCCTACCATATATTTCTTGGTTGATAACACCCTTTAGAGTTATTTTATTAAATTTAATGATGAATTGTGAGATACCTAAAACGGTTAAAATTGGACGTTACTTTAGGCTACCCCATCCCTTTGGAATCATCATTCACTCTACAGCTGAAATTGGTAATTATGTCACAATTTATCAACATGTAACTATAGGCAGTAATGAGTTTATCAGCTTGGGGTGTTCAAGGAAGGCAAGCTCTATTGGTGATTTCACTTTAATTGGAGCTAATAGTTGTTTAATCGGAAAAATTGATATTGGTAGCAATGTAATTATAGCTGCAACAGAGTTAGTCTCAATTGACATAACATCAAATAGTTTTTATAAAAATGGTATTTACAAAAACAATATAGATTTAGCTAATTATAATTATAATAGAAAATCTATTTTAAATAAATAACCAAGGCTGTTACTGATACATGAAATCACTAATTTTACTTATTGTATTATCTATACTAGGAAAAGTAACTGGTTTATTTAGAGAGTTGAGTATTGGCATCATCTATGGTATAGGTGATGTATTTGATATGTATATATTGTCGATGATGCTCCCGAGTATTATATTAGATGTAATGAGTAGTGGTATTAATAGTTGTTATATTCCTATGCATCAGAAATACTACAAAAAAAAACCGAATGTGTTGATTGCAATTGGAGGCGTAACGTTATTTATTTCATTTGTTCTATCTGTAATGATTTATCTTTTAAATTTTGAGATTATAATTTTATTAAATTCTAATCTGACTGATATTAAAATAGATTATTTATATTTGTATTCTATTCCTGTTTCCATATATATGTTTTTTTATATAGTTTCAGAATTTTACAAATCAATATTGATTTGTAATGGAAAGGTTTCATACATACCGATAGTAACTAGTATATCAAACATTATGTTTATTTCTGTTCTGTATCTATTGTATATCAACTCAATAAATAGTGCCATTGCACTTTCTTATTGTATTTTTGCATTAATACAGATTTTTTTAAATTATTATATTTCAAAAGTTAAAATTATTAAATTAATTAAAAGTAATGGCTTTTCATATGGTGATTTGAAATATTTCATTAGTAACTATATGGTATTGTTCTTACCTGTTGCAATTGGTTCTATAAGTAATCAGTTAAATAAAGCCGTAGATAAAACAATTGTTTCAAATTTAGAGAATGGAAGTTTATCACAACTGTATTTTTCACAACAGTTGTATGCCGTTATGGTTGGCGTTTTTGCTGTTAATGTTTCATTGTATTATTATCCTAAAATATGTAATTTTATCAATAATCGCGATAATGTTTTATTGAATTCTACTATTAATCAATCAATGTATATTCTTTCTTACATATCAATAGCCTTATTAATAGTTATAATCATATATGGGGAAGCCTTAGTTGATTTAACCTTGGGGTATGGGAAGCTAACAGCTGAAGATATTTCAGTGATCACATTGTTTTTTTCTATTTATGCATCCGGTCTTATTTTTGAGTCTATATCTGCAATTAGCAAAAGAATCTTATGGGCATCTGGTGATACACGAACTCCAATGAAAATAATGCTGATTTGCGTTGGTATAAATGTAATTCTGAGTGTTTATTTATCAACTAAAATTGGTGTTTATGGCGTTATAATAGCTACTGTGATAACTAATTTAGTTGCCATGATTCTACTTATGATAAAGGTAAGTAAAATGGAAGGTGTGAATTACAATTTTATTTATCTTATAAGTCGTGATGTGTTTATGTTTTTTCCATTGATAACAATTTCCGTCTTATTTTTTGAGTCAGTATTTATTGAAAGTCAAGTTGTAGATATAATAATGACTATTGTTTTTATAATGATAGTTTCAGTTAAATTATATTATAAAAGGAATGAAATTGAAAATTTATAATTTTTTATATTTAAGTGAATGTAATGATATGGGTGGGGCTGAACATAGCTTGTTTAGGCTAATGCAGGGTATTAGCGACCTTGGGCACAATGTTATATTAGCATCGCCAAGACATGGTGTTTTAAAAAGAAAATGTAAAGATAATAGCATTGAAACTATCGATATAGAATTTCCTCAGTTAAAAGGTCAAGGGATTAAAGCTATTTTTAATATAGTTTCATTTTTATTTAAAATTAAAAAGATAATTAAAAATAATAATGTAGATATTGTTCATTCAAACACTGCGAGAACTAGGTTTTATTTGTTTTTCATTTCTATCATATTTAATGTGAAGACTGTTGCTCACGTTAGAGATTTACAAAAAAATAGGTTTGAATTTATTTTGTTATTTGTGATAAATAAAACAATTGCAATTTCAGATGTAGTTAAGAATATGATTCTTAGCAACTCATCTGGGATGTGTGAAAATAAGTTAATTAAGATATATAATGGAGTTGAAGATTTATCTGATTTCAATTCATTATTAAACTTAAGGACGAAACATAATATTTCTGAAAATGTTGTTTTGATTGGAATTATCGGAAGGATTGAAGACTGGAAAAGGCAAGATATTTTTATTGAAGCTGCAAATTTATTAGTTGAATATAAAAATGAGCTGGCATTTTTTATTGTCGGAGATGCATTCAGGGAAGAAGACAATGAATTTAAAGAAAAATTAATCAAGTTGAAATCGAAGAGTCCAATGAATATTATTATGACAGGGCATGTGGATAATCCTTTTGACTATTTGAAAAATTTTGATTTATTAATTTGTCCATCAGATAATGAACCGTTTGGGCGTGTCATTATTGAAGCTATGTCGATGAAAAAGAATATTATTTCAAGTGATAATGGAGGTGGAAGTGAGATTATAAAAAGCCACAGGCAGTTTTCATTATTTAAGGTTAATGATTCAAATGCATTAGCTAAATCCATTAATGAAATGTTGAGTTGTGATAGTATTGAAAAAATAGTTAATGATAATTATTTGAATTACAAAAATAACTTTTCTTTACAATCAAATATTAAACAAACTGAAAAAGTTTATGGTGATATTTGAAAATGGATTTTTT
Organism: Moritella sp. Urea-trap-13; assembly: GCF_002836355.1. NCBI lineage: Bacteria > Pseudomonadati > Pseudomonadota > Gammaproteobacteria > Alteromonadales > Moritellaceae > Moritella > Moritella sp. Urea-trap-13. The sequence goes on along the minus strand of NZ_PJCA01000038.1, from coordinate 163,099 downwards.
AGCTATAGTCCTATCTTCATATTTTATATCATCATTAATCCCCATTTCATTTCTAGGTATTCGAATATCCGATTTCTTGTTATTACTTAGTATATTCTTATTGATTTATAATTCGATTAAGTTTGGGGTTGCAATAAAACGTTCGGTGACAATAAAGTTTTTAATTGTTACATTTTTTATTATATTTGTTTTTATAAATTCAGCGTTGAATGATTTTAATGTAGCTAATCTAGCTAATCATGAGAGCCGTATATATAGCGTATTAAATTGGTTGATGGATGATCGAGATATAGGGTCATTTTTCAATTACGGTGATGTATATCGAAATACTCTTATATATCTTCGTTATATGTTTATATCAATATATTTCTTTATGGGTTACCAGTTGGCGATAAAGAAAAATTTTAAAATAGAGTATATTTCTAATCTATTATGTTTATGTTTGATTTTAAATTTATTATATTCTCTTTTATTTTCATTAGAATATCGAGTTAGTGGTTTTTTTGGTAATCCCGCTGAAATATCTTCTCTAGCTTTAATTTCAGTTTGTTTTATATTGTTTAATTGTGAAAGTAAATTCAAGTTAATTATACCTATATCTACAATAATTTTATCGGTAACACTTAGTGCGTATATGACATTGTTTTTTTTATTGATATATTCAATTAAAAAAAATAAATTAAAGACTAATAAATTTAAAACGAAGTTCGTTGTGTTGACTTCTTTAGTTTTATCCTTTTTTGTAGTAAATGAATCTATATATGAAATGATAGTTGTAACTTTGTCTGAACACATATATGTGGGTTCTTTTATCAATAGAATTAATATATGGTCCACTATATCTTATATCTTTGATACGGATGTTTATTTATACATAACAGGTTTTGGTGCGTTTCCATTATTTACTGATAATTTGTTTTGGTTTTTAACTAGTGGTCTAGGTGTAGCTGCGTTTGCAATTATGATTTTATTGTATGATTTTATTGGTCGTAGTGAATTGTTAAATAGTATTGTTATGGTTGTTTTTTTTCAAGGTGTATTATTTCCCGGTTTGATAATGCCATATTTTATCTCGTTGTTAATTTTTATAATAGGTTACGTATATATATCAGGAATTGAAAATGAAAATATTAAAAGAACTGAAATGTGATGTTTACAGATATTCGTATGGTAATGGTAATGGTAGTATATTTTATTTTATTTTTTTAATTCTTAGATCATTTTCTAAATTTGGTTTTTTAGCGTTGTTAAACTATAGAATTGGTAAAGAATTACGTAGAGTAAGTGCCAGAGTTATTTTTTTTAAACAATTGATCTGGATTATAACTGGTATCTCTAAAATGATTGTTGAAATTTTATTTGGAATTAGTCTTTCATACAATTCAAAACTTGGGAAAGGAATGTTAATTGCGCATTTTTCTAATATAATTGTTGGAGATGGCGTTGTCATTGGGGATGATTGCACCTTGCATCAAGGTGTTACTATTGGTGTTTCTGGTCGTAATGAGAGAGGGTTACCTACAATAGGAAATAATTTTTTTGCCGGTGCAAACGCAGTTATTGTAGGTTCCATTATAATTGAAGATAATGTGGTAGTTGCCGCTAATTCATTAGTATATAAAGATGTGAAATTAAACTCAGTTGTTAGTTCACATCGAATGTATGTTATCAATACAAGAGGAAGTCGTGGTGTGTAATAAAATAAAGGTCGCATTTTTGCATTCTAATTGTAAAGATTTCAGGTTCCCTGTATTTAACGGTCTTAGTAAAAATGAAGGTGTTGATATAGACTTTTTCTTATTAGATGAACCTTGTTCAAAACTTGATGATTTGACGTTAATTGACAGTGTTAGAATCCCATTATGTCAAGATTTGGTTATACCTTTTAATTTATCTAAAGAGCTTAATAAGAAACAATATGATGTGATAATTAGTACTGATTTAGGCTATGCAATTACATATGTTGGCTTTTATCATTCTATTCGTAATAAAATTAGATTTATTCTATGGAATGAACAGTGGGCTGATGTAATTCATCCTCGTAGGTTTATAACTAAACCTCTTGAAAGGTATATTGTTAAAAATTGCTATAAAATACTATCATTTGGTAATAAACAAAAAAAATATTTACTCGATAATGGTGCTGAATTAAGTCAATTGATTCATGCTCCAAATGTAGTCCCTTTATCGAATATACCTTTTCATGATGATTTATATATTAAAGATATAGCTGAATGTGAATATATCTTATGCTTTGGTAGATTAGTTAGCTTTAAAGGGCAGGCTAGTTTGATTAAAGCATTTAAATTAATATCAGATAAATATCCATTAAAGAAATTACTTCTTGCCGGAGAGGGTCCTGAATATAAAAAATTGCATGATTTAGTTAATAAGCTTGGTTTGTCAGGAAAGGTTATAATACCAAATAAAAAAGTATTAACTAGTCAAAAGTATAGTCTTTTAAATAAAGCAGAGATGGTTGTTTTACCTTCAATTAGAACTAGAACAACGGAAGCGTGGGGATTAGTCGTCAATGAAGCCGCAACTTTAGGTAAACCTATTATTGTAAGTGATCATACAGGTGTTGCTGACGATTTGATTATTAATAATGAGAGTGGATTAGTCTATTCTCAAAATAATGAAGTTGAACTTTATAAATGTATAGAACAGTACATTAATAATCCTACATTTTCTCTTCTTATGGGAGCTAATGCAAAGAAAAAAATAGAAGATTACTTCAATGTCGATGTGCTAATAAATAAAATATTGAGGTCTTTTGATGAATAATAGTAAAGTATTGTTATTATCTATTAACTCACCTTCAGAGTTGACTGGAGGTGGGCATTATTTCAGAACATTGATAGATGGATATTCTAAAAATGTAGAAACTCTTACAGTTATAGGTAAGTCGGATGGGAATTCGACTAGGAATACTAAAAATGTCAAATATAAAACATTTGATAAGTCGTTGACATCTGATTTTTTTTCTAGAGTTTTGTTGTCACCTAGTTTTTTGTTTTTTTATATATTGTCATTAATTAAATATATTAAGATTTCAGATGTTATAGCTATTCATTCTTCACGATTAGGTTTAATTGTCGGTTTTGTTCGTTTGTTTTTTCCAAATAAAAAAATAATAACTCATTTTGATAATAATGAATCTAAGTTATTGTTTTCAAGATTGAAAAAACCACAGGCTAATTATAGATATTTTATAGCCGTTGTTGATTTTTTGTTGATTCAGTTGTCTGAAAGATTATCTTTGAAATTATCTCATAAATTAACTTTTATTACCAAAAATGATGCTAGCTCGTTTAGTTGTTCAGACGTTTATATCATTCCTATATGTTTTGATAATATAAATTTTTCAAAGGAAATGGATGCAGGATATGTATTGTTTACAGCGTCATTTGATTTTGAACCGAATTTATTAGCATTGAGTGATTATATTAAAACAGCTGTAAATAATCCGAGTATGAAATTTATTGCTGCAGGTCGACAGTTATGTAATGTGAATTGTAAAATTCCAGATAATATGGTTTTTTGTAGTGATCCTTCTATGAATGAAATGGAGTTATTGTTTAAGGAAGCTAAATTCTATATTTCATGTGTGAATGTAGGTAGTGGGATGAAAACTAAAATTGCAGAAGCAATGAAATATCAAATACCTATTTTTGCTACGTCACACTCGCTAATCGGATATGAAGATGTGAAAGATAAATCATTTATTTTTGAGTATAGTACTATTGAAGATATAAATTCTGACACATTTGATATTTTATCTGCGAGAGTCAATAAGAAAGAAATAAACGATGATTATGTTAATTATTATTCTTACTTTCGTGTAAATGAAATTATTTCTTTAGTTTTATCGGATTTGTAATTATGAAAAAAATATTAGTTTTGACCCCTCGTTTTCCATATCCAGTGATCGGTGGAGATAGGTTAAGAATTTATGAATTGTGTAAAGAACTGTCTAAAACTTATTCTCTGACACTTTTAAGTTTATGTGAGACAAAATATGAAATGGAATTGAATACTCCAAATGACGGAGTGTTTTCTGAGATTCATCGTGTGCTTTTACCAAAACTTAATTCTTATGTTAATTGCCTTTTAGCGCTGCCAACAAAAAGACCACTACAGGTTGCATATTATAAATCTAATCAGTTTAAGAAATTAGTAGAAAAATTAGCAAAAGAACATGATCTTGTTCTACCTCATCTTATTCGAGTCGCGGATTATGTAAAGAATCTACCGAATAAGAAAGTACTTGAAATGACAGATGCTATTTCAATGAATTATACGCGAGCTTGTGAAACAAAAAATAATGCGGGAATTAAAGGCCTGATCTATAAGTTAGAAAAAAACCGTTTAAATAATTATGAGAAGGACGTTGCTACATTATTCGATCATAATATTTTAGTTTCACAGTTCGATAAAGATTTCTTATTTAAAAAAGGCACAGAAAGCTATAATAAAACGTTAGTTTGTTCTAATGGCGTTGATTTATCTACGCTACCTTATGAATTTTCGCTAACGAATAAAGAAGTAATATTTATTGGTAATATGTATTCAGCCCAAAATTTTGATGCTGCGATGTGGTTTGCTAAAGAAAGTTTACCGCTGTTAAGAAAACATGGCGATTATAAATTCAAAGTTATAGGCCGAATAAAACCTGACGACGAAAGGAAATTACGACGTTTAGATGGCGTTATCGTTACAGGAGCTGTAGATAATATTGTATCTCATGCTCGAGGTGGTATTGCCGGTATTTGTTCAGTTCGTTTAGCTGCTGGTGTGCAAAATAAAATTTTAGAGTATATGGCTTTAGGTATACCATCTATAACGACTAGTACAGGATTAGAGGGTCTTGAAGCTCAGCCCGAAAAAGATATTTTAATATCAGATAATCCTGAACAGTTTGTTTCTCAAATCATTAAATTAGAAAAAGATAGGGACTTTGCTCAAAAAATATCTATAAATGCATTTAGATATGTTCAATCTACTCATTCTTGGTCTGGGAAATTGAATCCAGTGACCACTGCAATAGAAAAACTTCTTCAAAATTAATTGGAATTTATTATGATATTACCGGTAATCATGTCAGGCGGTAGCGGCTCACGCTTATGGCCTTTATCTCGCGCATTACATCCAAAGCAATTCCTAGCATTACTTAATGAAAATACCTTATTACAAGAAACGATTAATCGTCTTGATAATACTCAATGCTTAAATCCGTTGATTATCTGTAATAACGAACACCGTTTTATCGTGGCAGAGCAATTACGCGTAAACGATACAGCTGCAAGTGACATTATTCTTGAGCCTATGGGTAAAAACACCGCGCCTGCAATCACTCTTGCTGCATTAGCTGCAGTTGCAAAAGGCGATGACCCATTATTACTTGTACTTGCTGCTGACCATGTGATTAAAGATGTTGCCGCTTTCCAACAAGCCGTGCTTGATGCAAAGGGATTTGCAGCGCAAGATAAACTCGTTACTTTTGGTATCGTCCCCACTCATGCTGAAACCGGTTATGGCTACATCAAGCAAGGCGCGAAACAAACGCCCAATGAAGCGATTGGTTTTGACGTTGATAGCTTTGTTGAAAAACCAAATCTAGCAACAGCGCAAACCTACCTAGATTCTGGTGAGTATCTGTGGAACAGCGGTATGTTCATGTTTAAAGCATCTCGTTACCTTGAAGAACTGGCTAAATTCTCGCCGGATATGTTAGCGATATGCACACAAGCGTATGAGAACAAAACGCAAGATTTAGACTTCACACGTATCAGTGCTGATATCTTTGCCCAATGCCCTGAAGATTCCGTTGATTATGCGGTGATGGAGCGCACTAGCGATGCTATTGTCGTACCAATGAGTGCAGGTTGGAGTGATGTCGGTTCATTCTCATCATTGTGGGAAGTTAGCGAGAAAGACGAGAATGGTAACGTTAATCACGGTGACATCATCTCGCACAATACTACTAACTCATACATTAATGCTGGTCACAAACTTGTAACGACGGTTGGTGTTGATAACTTAGTGATAGTTGAAACTAAAGATGCGTTATTAGTGGCTTGCAAAGACCAGGTTCAAGATGTGAAAACTATCGTTGAAAAGTTGAAAGCACAAGACCGCTACGAATATAAACATCAACGTGAAGTGTTCCGTCCTTGGGGGAAATATGACTCACTTGATTTTGGTGAACGTGACCAAGTTAAACGTATTACGGTTAATCCAGGTGCTAAATTATCAATACAAATGCATCACCACAGAGCGGAACATTGGATTGTAGTATCGGGTACGGCAAGTGTAACTAACGGTGATAAAACGTTCTTAGTGACAGAGAATGAGTCGACGTATATTCCATTAGGTCAAATTCACGCGTTAGAAAATCCGGGCGTATTACCGCTTGAACTGATTGAAGTGCAAACGGGTTCGTACCTTGGTGAAGATGATATTGTTCGTTTCGATGACAAATATGGAAGAGTATGATGTTAATTAGCTCTAATGAAATAGAAAAATCAGGCATTCAATTTGGTACGAGTGGTGCCCGTGGTTTAGTTACTCAATTTACAGATAATGCTTGTGCTGCATTTACCCATGCTTTTATTAGCTGCATGAAAAAAGAATTTACATTTAAGCAAGTCGCTATCGCGATTGATAATCGCCCTAGTAGCCCTGGAATGGCGCAAGCATGTATTAAAGCATTAGAACAACTTGGTATTGAAGCTATTTATTATGGTGTTGTACCAACACCCGCTTTAGCTTATATATCAATGCAAGATAACATACCGTGTATCATGGTCACTGGTAGTCATATTCCTTTTGATCGCAATGGGCTTAAATTCTATCGTCCAGATGGTGAAATCAGTAAAGTAGATGAGCAAGGTATTTTAAATGCAACGGCTGAATTTGAAGCTATTTCTGACCTGCCTGAATTAGTAACAAATACTAAAGCTGCGGTAGCTTATGTTGAGCGTTATACCTCTTTATTTGATAGTTTATTACTTGCTGGTAAACGCGTAGGTATTTATGAGCATTCCAGTGCTGGTCGTGATCTGTATGCAGATATGTTCATTGCACTTGGCGCTGAAGTTATTGCGTTAGAGCGTAGTGATGAGTTTGTGCCTATTGATACTGAAGCGGTGTCAGAAGCTGATAAACTCAAAGCCAAAAATTGGTCAGCACAATATGATCTTGATTTTATTTTCTCTACCGATGGTGACGGTGACCGCCCGTTAGTTGCAGATGAAAATGGTGATTGGCTACGTGGCGATGTACTTGGTTTATTATGTGCAAATGCAATGAAAATCGATGCGCTAGCTGTACCTGTAAGCTGTAATACTTCAATTGAAAGCTGTGAGTTATTTAATCATGTTACGCGTACTAAGATTGGTTCACCGTATGTTATCGCTGAATTTGAAGAATTAGCTAAAAATTACGTTACAGTAGCTGGCTTTGAGGCTAATGGTGGTTTTTTATTAGGTACTGATGTTGTTGTTAATAACAAACTCGTTAAAGCATTGCCAACTCGCGATGCGGTATTACCGGCGTTGATGTTGTTAGCGGCAGCAAGTGAAAAGAATATTTCAGCATTAGTTAATGCATTACCACAGCGACTGACTCACAGTGATCGTATTCAAAATTTTGCAACCGAAAAGAGCTTCGCTATTTTAAACATTGCGAAAGAACAACCAGCGAAATTTTTAATTCAATTAGGTTTCTCTGATTTAACTGTAGCTGAAATTAATACTACCGATGGTTTACGGTTGACATTAATGACGGGTGATATTATTCATTTTCGTCCGTCGGGTAATGCGCCAGAGTTACGTTGTTATGCTGAATCAAATTCAATTGAACAAGCTCAGTATTTAGTGAACCATGCGTTGCAACAGATCCAATTAATTAATATTACTGCTTAAAAATACAGCTGTAATAAGGGAATTAAAATGAAAATAGCCATTGCCGGAACCGGTTATGTCGGTTTGTCGAATGCGATGTTACTTGCGCAGAACAATGAAGTGATTGCAGTTGATCTTATTGAAGAAAAAATCAATCTACTAAATCAGAAAAAATCACCGATTGTTGATGTTGAAATTGAAGATTTCTTGAAGAATAAAGATCTTAATTTCACTGCAACGCTAGATAAACAGATCGCTTATCAAAATGCTGAATTTGTGATTATTGCAACACCAACTGATTATGATGTTGAAAATAATTATTTCAATACATCTTCTGTTGAATCTGTGATTAAAGACGTTATGGCTATCAACCCACAAGCTGTGATGGTGATTAAATCTACTGTACCAGTTGGTTATACAGCGCGTATTAAACAAGAGTTAGGTTGTGAAAACCTGATGTTCTCTCCTGAGTTCTTACGTGAAGGACGTGCGTTATATGACAACTTACATCCATCACGTATTATTGTCGGTGAGTGTAGTGAACGCGCTGAGGTATTTGCAAGTTTACTAGTACAAGGTGCAGTAAAAGAAGATATTCAGGTATTGTTTACCGATTCGACCGAAGCTGAAGCTGTAAAGCTATTCTCTAATACTTACCTTGCTATGCGAGTTGCTTATTTCAATGAATTAGATTCTTATGCTGAATCACACAACTTGAATGCCCGTCATATTATTGAGGGGGTTGGTTTAGACCCACGTATTGGCAGTCATTATAATAATCCGTCATTTGGCTATGGCGGTTATTGCTTACCAAAAGATACCAAACAGTTGCGTGCTAACTATGCAGATGTACCGAACAGTATTATCGGTGCGATCGTAGAGGCAAATACTACTCGTAAAGATTTTGTGGCAGATTCAATTTTAAAGCGTAATCCCAAGCGCGTCGGTATATATCGTTTGATCATGAAGTCGGGGTCGGATAACTTCCGCGCATCAAGTATTCAAGGCATTATGAAGCGCCTGAAAGCTAAAGGTGTTGAAGTTGTTATTTATGAACCAGTACTTGATGAACCAGAGTTTTTCCATTCTCAAGTAATTAAAGACTTAGCTGAATTTAAAGCAACGTCAGATGTCATTGTATCTAATCGTATGGCTGAAGAGTTGTCTGATGTTGCTGATAAAGTTTATACCCGCGATCTTTTCGGTTCAGATTAACTTAAAACTTAAAACTTAAAACTTAAAACTTGGAATTTGTAATGATCAAAAAATGTTTATTCCCTGCAGCGGGTTACGGAACCCGTTTTCTACCTGCAACTAAATCTATGCCAAAAGAAATGATGCCTGTTGTGAACAAGCCATTAATCGAATACGGCGTTGAGGAAGCGATCAGTGCTGGTATGACCGGCATGTGTATTGTTACTGGTCGCGGTAAGCACTCTCTGATGGATCACTTTGATAAAAACTACGAACTTGAAGATCAAATACAAGGTACGAACAAAGAAGAATTGTTAGATGATATTCGCAGTATTATCGATGCAGCGCAATTCACTTACATTCGCCAACGTGAAATGAAAGGCTTAGGCCATGCAATCCTGACTGGCCGTGAGTTAGTGGGTGATGAACCATTCGCAGTTGTACTCGCTGATGACTTGTGTGTTAACGAAGAAAAGGGCGTGTTAGAGCAGATGGTTGCTTTATACAATCAGTTCCGTTGTTCTATCGTTGCCGTTGAAGAAGTGCCTGCAGGTGAAACCCATAAATATGGCGTTATTGCTGGTGATGAGATCCGTGATGATCTATTCCGTGTGACGAACATGGTAGAAAAACCAGCACCAGGTACAGAACCAAGTAACTTAGCTATTATTGGTCGTTACATTCTAACACCGGATATTTTTGAATTCATCGAAAACACAGCACCAGGTAAAGGTGGCGAGATCCAAATTACCGATGCCTTGTTAAAACAAGCGCAACAAGGTTGTGTGATTGCCTATAAGTTTAAAGGTAAACGTTTTGACTGTGGTTCAGTAGAAGGCTATATCGATGCGATCAACTACTGTTACGACAACGTCTATTTAAAAGATGACAAAGCGCAGTTAGATAAAGCAAAAACTGAAAAGAAATCAGCTTAATGGCTTTTATCTTGGTTCATAATCGAAGCTGTAATAAGAACCGTCAGCTTCGATTATTTAATGTGTAAATAACTATATTACCTGTACGTCTAAAATAATACCTATATTCTGGTGTAGTGCCCTATCAAGTTAATCCGCTACTAATCAAACTAATCAAACTAATCAAACTAATCAAGGTTAAAATCAGCATGTTAATTGAACTCGGTTTTGTTTTCTTTTTCTCTTTAGTGACGCTATTTACCATGCGTAAAATAGCTAAAAAGATCGGTTTAGTTGATAAACCAAATGCACGTAAACACCACAGTGGCGCAATTCCATTAGTCGGTGGTATTACGATTTGTATTTCGTTTATGTACTTCTTATTCAATAATCCCGAATTGTTACCGAACTACCGCTTGTTCATGTTGTGTATTTTTATCCTTACCGTAGTCGGTGCATTGGATGATAAATATGACTTGAGCTTTAAGATCCGCTTCGTGGTACAAGCCGGTTTATCTGTTGCCATGATGCTTGTTGCCGATATCCAGTTACATACATTAGGCAACATGCTGGGCTTTGGTGATATTAACTTAGGCTTGGTAGGTTACTTAATTACAGTGCTTGCAGTAGTTGGCGCAATTAACGCGTTTAACATGGTTGATGGTATTGATGGACTACTTGGTGGTCTCTCCATCGTTACCCTAGGTGGTTTAGGTTTTGTGTTGAGTATTGATGCGCAAGCTAACTTGGCTTACTTATGTCTGGTGCTAATCGTCATCATCTTACCTTATGTACTCTTCAACCTTGGCTTATTAGGTCGTGAGCGTAAAGTATTTATGGGTGATGCCGGTAGTATGTTAATCGGCTTTACTGTGATCTGGTTTTTATTGTTATCGTCACAAAAAGGCGAGGCATTATTACGTCCTGTCACTGCTCTTTGGTTAATAGCCGTGCCGTTAATGGACATGGCCGCGATCATGATCCGTCGTGTTCGCCGTGGTGACTCACCGTTTAAACCCGATCGTGAACATTTACACCATATCTTCCAACGTTTAGGTCTGAACAATACCCAGATATTATGTGCAATTTGTTCTATTGCCATCGCCTATGCTGCTTTTGGTATCTATGCTGAAATAGTCGAGATCCCTGAATACATCATGCTGATATTGTTTTTATTGTGCTTCTTTATATACCAACTATTGTTATCTAAAGTTTGGGTGATCACGGCAAAGATCCGCGCTTGGCGTATAGAGTCACATAAAAATAAATTACAGGAATAGTACCATGACAATCTTAGTCACCGGCGGTGCCGGTTATATCGGTAGCCACACCGTATTAGAATTATTAAACAACAACCAAGATGTGGTGGTGATTGATAATTTATGTAACTCAAGTGAAGAATCATTAAAGCGTGTTAAAGCCATCACCGGTAAGTCTGTGACTTTTTATTGTGGTGATGTGCTGGATACTGAATTACTGAACCGTATCTTTACCGCACATAATATTAAATCGGTGATCCATTTTGCTGGTCTGAAAGCAGTGGGTGAGTCAAGCCAGATCCCGTTAACGTATTACCGTAATAACATTACCGCGACGGTTAACGTGTTAGAAGCGATGACTGCGCACAATGTGAAGAACTTTGTATTTAGTTCATCAGCAACTGTGTATGGCGATCCGGCTTCTGTGCCGATTGATGAAAGCTTCCCAACGTCTGCGACTAACCCTTATGGCCGCTCTAAGTTAATGGTCGAAGAAATACTTGCCGATCTGTATAAGTCAGACAAAAGCTGGAACATAGCCCGCTTACGTTACTTCAATCCAGTGGGTTCACACGAAAGTGGCTTGATTGGTGAAGATCCCAATGACATTCCAAATAACCTCATGCCCTATATCTCACAGGTGGCTGTGGGTAAACTAAAGCAACTGAGTGTATTTGGTGATGATTATGCAACTGTGGATGGCACAGGCGTACGTGATTACATTCACGTAGTTGATTTAGCGTTAGGGCATTTAAAGGCGCTAGATAAGCTAATGACAAATCCTGGCTTAGTCACCTATAACTTAGGCACAGGCCAAGGTTACAGCGTACTCGAAATGGTTAAAGCCTTTGAGCAAGCTTCAGGTAAGACCGTGGCTTATCAAATCGCTCCACGTCGTGAAGGTGATATTGCCCAGTGTTACGCTGCAACTGACTTAGCTGAGCGCGAATTAGGCTGGAAAGCACAACGTAGTATTAGCGATATGACGGCTGATACTTGGCGCTGGCAAGCAAATAACCCGGATGGTTATTAAAAAACCCGCACTTAAATAAGCGCGTTGACCTATTACTTTCCTTGGATCTAAACTTTAAACGGATGGTTCTATTTTTTATTTTCTATTATTCATGAAAATAGGATTATTCCGGACTTAGCGGTGCTGTGTCTAGCTTTACCCATGAGTTTGGACATCAGCTAAAGGTTCTGTACGCTTTGGTGTTGTTGAGTTTGATGATAGAATGGAATTTATATTGAAGAGAAGTCAATATAACCTAAATTTAACGTCTAATAAGTAGTTCTAATAAAAGGTAAATGATTCGTATGCGAGTATTGATTACAGGTTGTAACGGTCAAGTGGGACACTATTTAACAGAGCAGTTAAATAAAAATGAAAGTGCAATCGTACTCGCTCTAACTCGACATGATTTAGATATTACTGATGAAATTGCAGTGCAAAAAACAGTGTTAAAATTCAATCCGAATATTATTATTAACGCTGCGGCACATACTTCTGTGGACAATGCAGAAAACGAAATTGAATTATCTTTTAAAATAAACCGAGATGGGCCTAAATATCTTGCAGAGGCAGCCCAAAAAATTAATGCTGCTTTACTACATATTTCAACTGATTATGTATTTTCAGGTGATAAAAATGGTGAGTACCATCCGGAAGATAGCACTTCACCACAAGGTATTTATGGACAAAGTAAGCTTGCTGGTGAACAAGCCGTAATATCGGCATGTGATAAGCATATTATTTTACGAACAGCTTGGGTTTTTGGTAAACATGGTAATAACTTTGTAAAAACAATGTTCCGTTTGGAAAAAAATAACCAATCCTTGAGTATTGTTGGAGACCAATTTGGTGGGCCAACTTATGCTGGTGATATCGCTGCTGCGTTAATTGAAATCGCAATTCAAATTGAGAAAGGTCATGCAGTTGAATACGGTGTATATCATTTCTCTGGTTTTCCACATGTCAGTTGGTTTGAGTTTGCTGAGTCAATTTTTAGTGAAGCGAAGTCACAACAGATATTATATACAACACCAGTATTAAATAGCATCCCTACAAGTGATTACCCAACACTCGCCAAGCGCCCTGCCAATTCAAAATTAGCGTCAAATAAAATGATGGAATCTTTTGGTATTTCGCCTAGTGACTGGCAAGCTGCGTTAAGTCAAATTAAGTATTACGCGTAACGATATCTATTTTAAAGGGTTATTTAAATGAACGTAATAGAAACAAATATTCCTGACGTTAAAATTATTGAACCAAATGTATTTGGGGATGAACGTGGTTTTTTTATGGAAACATGGCAACAAAAGGAATTCGAAGAAAGAGTCGCTCCGCGTACTTTTGTGCAGGATAATCACTCCAAGTCATCGAAAGGCATTTTACGGGGATTACATTTTCAGACTGAAAATACCCAAGGTAAATTAGTACGAGTGACGAAAGGTGAAGTGTTTGATGTTGCGGTGGATGTACGTAAAGATTCTGTAACTTACGGACAGTGGGTTGGAGTTTATCTTTCAGAAAAGAATAAACGGCAACTATGGGTACCAGAAGGCTTTGCACATGGTTTTTATGTAACCAGTGATGAAGCTGAATTTGTATATAAATGTACAGATTATTATAATCCTACAGCTGAGCATTCTATATTATGGAATGATCCTGATCTCGCGATAGAGTGGCCAGTAGAAGGTAATGTTATATTATCAGAAAAGGATGCTAACGCAGTACTATTTAAACATTCTATAGGGTTGTAATCTAAGTATTTATCTTGCAGTTCAGATAGAAATTCTCAGTCTATTAAGCAAAACTGAGAAGTATGTTCTAACTGCAAGATCGTTCAAGTCTTCAGTATAAATTCTTCAGTATTAAACTCTTCTAGTACTACGCAAAGCATTAATTACTAATACATAAGCTACACCAAATATTAAACCAAGTAATGTACCTAATATTAGCGTAATAGAGCGTTTGGGATGGTCTTTTGTTTTTGGCAAGTGAGGTTTATCTGTAAGTTGATAAAAGTCAAACTTATCAAATTGCATTTTTTTATCATAATCATGCCATTTCGCTATTAACAAAGCACTGCTGTTTATGACTTTATTTTGTTCATAATTGTTTAACATTTCAGTTAGGATAGATTTTTCTGCTGATAGTATTTCATAACCCTTAGTATATTCAGGTGCTGATTCGAGCGAAATATTTTGAGTAACGAAGTTTTTTATTTTAGCGATTTTAGCTATTTTAATATTTTTCTCTATGTCGTTTATTTGTTTTTCGAGTATGAATTTTTCATGGATTTTCGTTTTTTCATTAAAATCTACTATTTGTTTCAGACTTAAGGATAATTCATCCGATATTAAATCTCGTAGGCGTTCTATCATAATATCGTTAATGAAATTAAGATAAGCCTTATTAAACTCTAATGCATCATTCGGGTTAGTAGCACTAATACGAATGTTAGTACCTATTATATTATTTGAATTTAGAGCGTGCTTCGCTGTGATCGATATATTTTTAGCAGCCCATTTATGTGCGTAATTATTTTGCGCTATTAAATTTAAATTATCTTTGGTAACCATTGTTTTAAATAGTTGTTGAGATTTAAAAAATGTAATTTGATTTTCTGTTTTTAGTGCTTCACTAACATATAAGTTATGTAAGCTTTTTATCGATGGGAGTCCTTCGTATTCTTGACCTTTATTTAAGCTTTTAATGCCTCTGTTGAACAACTCGCGATTCAAATTATACTGTTTTGTTTGTTGCGTCGTTGGTGTATCAATGGTAGCACTGACAGACCATTTTTCTGTTGTACTTAACACATAAATAACAGATATCGTCATGAATAAAAATGTAATTAAAGTGATAGTGATTTTTTCTTTCCATAGGGATGAAAAAAAATCGAAAAGATCTATCCGATTATCAGAAGAATTAGACGGTTGATTATTCATTTGTATCTCGACTTAAAGGAGTTTACTACTTGGAGTAGATATTTAGGCTAGTTTAGAATAATGAGTTAGATAAATCAATTTGAAGTTAATGCCTACTTAATAATATTTTATGACAGTGCTGCTATGGTTTAAGAGCGAGATTAGAGGCTTGAATGTTAGTGATGGTCCTGAATCACTGGGGTTGTCTTTAAGCAACTAGGGGCTCTCCAGTTGATAAAGAAAACGACTTGTGGCAAAATACTGGGCTTTAATATGCCGATTTACTTAATGCCCAACGGGTATCGACTATAATCTTGGTGCCTTATCAGTCTTGGGGAACTGCAACCCTAGGCGGTAGCGTTTGTTTTTATTGGGCGCAGCTGTGAGCATATGCTTTTCCTATCCTTGCATACTAGATGCTATCTACGTTATTAAATTAAAACACACTACTCTGAATTAAATAAATGTGCTTTATAGTCATGAAATTTACATTAAATGGTAATCCTAATATGACTAAAAATTGTACATGTTATTAACTGCACTGATTTAGCAATCGGAATTTGTAATGGGTAGGTATTTTAACACTACATATTATTGATTTTCATAGCGGACATTTAATTCATTTTTATTAACAGTCTCACACTCGTGAGTGAATTTAAGAATTATACAAGAGGGAAATATGAAAATCCTAGTTACTGGTGGCGCTGGTTTTATCGGCTCTGCTGTTGTTCGTCATGTAATTAATAATACGAATGATACAGTCATCAATGTAGATAAGTTAACTTATGCTGGAAATATAGATTCACTTATTGATATTGAAAATAGTGTTCGCTATTCGTTTGAAAAAATAGATATTTGCAATCGTGAAGAGCTCGATAGAGTTTTTTTTAAATATCAGCCTGATGCAGTAATGCATTTGGCGGCGGAGTCTCATGTAGACCGTTCAATTGATGGTCCTGCGGCATTTATTGAAACCAATATTGTTGGTACCTATACGTTACTTGAAGCAACTCGATCGTACTGGAATAAATTAGAAGAAACTGCTAAAAATGCATTTCGTTTTCACCATATTTCTACAGATGAAGTATATGGCGATTTAGAAGGAACTGATGACTTATTTACAGAAACAACTTCGTATGAACCAAGTAGCCCTTATTCAGCGTCAAAAGCTGCAAGTGACCATCTAGTTCGTGCATGGCAGAGAACATATGGGCTACCAACATTAGTAACTAATTGCTCTAATAACTATGGCCCTTATCATTTCCCTGAAAAATTGATCCCATTAGTTATTTTAAATGCCGTAGCGGGTAAGCCTTTGCCTGTTTATGGTAACGGTATGCAGATCCGTGATTGGTTATTTGTTGAAGATCATGCGCGTGCTTTATATAAAGTGGTCACTGAAGGTATTGTCGGTGAAACCTACAATATCGGTGGTCATAACGAAAAATCAAATATTGATGTTGTAAAAACTATTTGCTCATTACTTGAAGAGTTAGTCCCAAACAAGCCTGACGGTGTTGCTAATTATCAAGATTTGATTACCTACGTGAGAGATCGACCTGGACATGATGTGCGTTACGCAATCGATGCTTCAAAGATTGAGCTAGAGCTAGGTTGGACCCCAGAGGAAACTTTCGAATCAGGAATTAAAAGTACTGTTGAATGGTATTTAAATAATAAAACATGGTGGTCTCGCGTATTAGATGGTTCGTATAATCTTGAGCGCTTAGGCGCATCAGAAAGTCATGGGGATAAATAACATGAAAGGAATTATTCTTGCCGGTGGTTCTGGTACACGTCTTTACCCGTTAACACGCGGAGTATCAAAACAGTTACTTCCTATTTATGATAAGCCAATGATTTTTTATCCATTATCAGTATTAATGTTAGCGGGTATTCGAGATGTGTTAATCATTACAACGCCTGAGGATCATGCCGGTTTTAAACGTTTACTCGGTGATGGTAGTGATTTTGGTATTAATCTTGAGTATGCGATTCAAGAAAGTCCTGATGGCTTAGCGCAAGCATTTCTAATTGGTGAACAATTTATTGGCAATGATAATGTCTGTTTAGTACTCGGTGATAATATTTTTTATGGACAATCATTTTCAGACATACTGAAAAAGGCTGCTTCTCGTGAAGCTGGGGCAACTGTGTTTGGCTATCAAGTCAAAGATCCTGAGCGTTTCGGGGTTGTTGATTTTGATGATAATATGCGCGCGCTTTCCATTGAAGAAAAGCCGAAGAAACCTAAATCAAATTATGCGGTCACAGGCTTATATTTTTACGATAATCGAGTCGTTGAGTTTGCTAAAAAAGTGAAACCATCTGAGCGTGGTGAGTTAGAAATTACGAGTATTAATCAAATGTACCTTGAAAACGGCTCTTTAAATGTTGAGCTGCTAGGCCGTGGGTTTGCTTGGCTAGACACTGGTACTCATGAGAGTTTGCACGAAGCATCTTCGTTTGTTCAAACTATCGAACATGTGCAAGGTCTAAAAGTGGCCTGCTTAGAAGAAATAGCATGGCGAAATGGCTGGTTAAGTAAAGAGCAGGTACTTGCGGTAGCAAAACCTATGATGAAAAATGATTATGGTCAATATCTTACTCGATTAATGATGGAATCGAAATAATGAAAAGGTTATATTTTAAATTGGTGGATCGTATATGATTGATATAGTTTTATCTATATTAGTGTTTTTTTTGATTTCGATATCTCAGGTTATCGAAATGCATGCGTACACACTGAAAGGTGTACATTCTGAAATATACGCTCGGCAATTTTTAGGTTTAGCTAATTGGATGCAGTATCTGGCAAGGATTATATATGTCTTTGTTTTAATGCTTTTATCTTTTATGTTTGAATTTTTAAATTTAGGAGATGGAATATTACCATTAGTTATGGGGGCCTTTGTTTTTTCTTTTATTTTGAGCATTTTATTTTTTACTTATCAATCCTTCAGGGATAAAATTGTCTTTTTATTAAGGCCTGTCGCAGCGTTTAGTTATCCTGAATTAAAAAATATGAAAATAAATGTTACAATAAATGACGCTAGTTTTGATCGGGTATTTTTTTATACTGTCTTTAGTACTTGGTTGATAGGCTTGGCATTTATATTGCCATTTTTCATTGCTATAAGGTATCCGGAGTTTCGGATGATGGCGACTTATACTGGACAAGCATTGAATTTTGTCGCTACAGCAGTAATTTTTTCTAGAATTGAGCCGAAAATATTTCAAGAATTAGATCAAACCGTATTTTCAGGTGATAATGTTTGCTCATCAATACAGTCTTTACTTAAAGCTCGAATGTACGCCCAATTATTTATTGTAACAACCATATTTTTAATGATGATGCTATGAAACATTTAACATTATTTTATTTTTTTTTATTGTTCATTATAACTCTAACTGTTTATTATTTAATTGGAGGGGATAAGTTTCCTGACTATAATAATTACCTTTCAATAGCTAACGGTAGTGTGCAATGGAGTAAGGGTACTTATTTAACTGAGTTTTTAACGCAAGCTATATTAATTCAGCCTATAATGATAGAAAATATAAATAATGTAGATATATTAGCTTTTTTTGTTCAGATGTTTATTTTCATATTGTCAATGTATTATGTTCGGAATAATGTTAACTACCTTTATCCAATGGTTGTTTTTTTATCTCTGTATTTACCTATTTTCTTGACTACTACATTAAGAGCTGCACCATTATATTTTTTATTTTTTATCATGTCACTTAAAATATTCAAATCTGAAGTGCGTTATACTCATGTATTTATTTTTTTTATATTAGGTAGCTTGTTTCATGATAGTGTCTTTATTATTACCGGTGCTTTGATATTCTCTAAGTTGTTTGTTTTTATATTTAATAGTAGTGTTAAATCTTATCGCTATTTATTTTTAATTTCGTTGTTAGTTTTATTAGTTGGCTCACCATTAAAAGAATTTATAATTCAGAATATAAATTTAGATTTTTTAGGTGAAAGAGCTGTCTATTTACGAGGTTATGAATATAGTTTTATGAAAATGGCATATGTATTAATTATTAATTTTTTATGTTTGTTATTTATTGTCGATACTAAAGTTTTTAATTCTAGTAAGTTAATTGCGTTGGCATTAACGTTAAGCTTAAATGTCGTGTTCGTATTATCAAGTACCGCAGGAATAAGGTACTCTATTTTTATTTTAGCGTATCTTATAGCAGGTCGAGGCGTTTTACTCCATCAAGATGAATTGTTTAAGCGTAATCCTATAATTGTTCTTCCCTTCCTTTTATTAATATTTTTTATACAGTTTAGAGTACTTATATGAAAAAACCTAAAGTAGCCGTCATTATGGCAACATACAATCCAATATATTTTATTAAAGAGCAGATAGATTCAATCTTAAATCAAAAAGATGTTGATATTACAATACATATTTTTGATGATGGTAGCTCAGATCAAACGATGTTATTAGAACCATCTATTGCGAACTCAAAAAAAATAATTGTTAATCAGTGCGAAGCTTCTGGTTCGGCGGGGAAAAATTTTTTAAGAGCAATTAGGGATTTACCTTTAAATGATTTTGATTGGATATCTATTTCAGATCAAGATGATATTTGGTGTGATAAAAAAGTAATATCGGCGATTAATAAATTAAAGGAAAGTAAGGCAAATGGTTACTCAAGTAATTTAGATTTGTATGACGGTAAAGAAAAATATGGGAAACTCATAAAAAATGATAGTAAGTGCGATTTTGACCACTACTTTCAAGGGGCTAGTGCCGGTTGTACATATGTCTTAGATGTAAAGCTATTTGAAGCATGTAAATTAGCTTTGAATAATTGTGACATATTAAACTTATCCGCAGACGTGTCTCATGATTGGGCTATTTACTATATTTGTCGTACATCTTCTTTAAATTGGTATGCTGATAGTAATTCTTACATTTTGTATCGTCAACATGATAATAATGTTTATGGTGCGACGAGAAGTGTTATGGAATCTTTAAAAATGATTTTTGGAGGGTGGTTGTATAATAACGTCAGTTTCATGGACTCTTTAAATACTGAGAAAAATATAAATATTAACGGTTCTAAAATCTATAAGTTATCTAAAATTGTAAATGTTTTTTCATTTAGGCGAGGTAAAATAGAATCATTGATAGCTTATTTTTGGTGGTTATTCTGTTTCAATTCAAAAAAGTGATAACTAATGAAGAAAATGTATTTGACCTATGGGTTTTGGGGATTAATTAAGTTAATTCTAGATGTCATCATTTCTCGATGTTTCTATTCTGGAGTTCGAGTTATTCGACGCCCTTTCTATATTAGAAATAATGGGATTTTAAATTTAGGGAAATCTTTAACTTCTGGTGTTGGTTTAAGAATTGATATCATAAGTGAGACATCTGAATTAGTGATCGGCGACAACGTTCAACTTAATGATTATTGTCATTTGGGCGTTGCAGATAAAGTAACGATCGGAAGTAATACCTTGATTGCGAGTAAAGTCTTTATAACTGATCATGGACATGGCCGTTTTAAAACACCATGTGAGCTTAGTGCGCCTAATACTTGCCCTATATCTAGACCTCTAGAATCAAGTGCTGTTGATATTGGAAGTAATGTTTGGATCGGTGAGAGTGTGATGATATTACCTGGAGTGTCTATAGGAGACGGTTCTGTGATCGGCGCTGGTTCTGTTGTATCAAAAAGTATACCGCCGTATACTATCGCTGTTGGAAATCCAGCAAAAGTTATTAAAAAGTATGACTTTGATAAGAAGGAATGGATCAAGTGTTAAAAAGAATATTCGATATCGTGGTTTCTTTTTGTTCTTTACTATTGTTATCTCCAATTATGTTTATAGCAAGTCGAAAAATTGCTAAAAATCTTGGAAAACCAGTATTTTTCTATCAGCAACGTCCGGGGTTGAATGGAAAGGTATTTAAAATGATAAAGTTTCGCAGTATGCGAGATGCTAATGATGAAAATGGAAATATATTACCTGATGTAGAGCGTTTAACGCCATTTGGTGAAAAACTTCGTTCTAGTAGCTTAGATGAATTGCCTGGGCTTTGGAACGTACTGAAAGGTGAAATGAGCTTGGTTGGACCTCGGCCATTACTGGTTGAATATTTACCTTTATATAATAAGGAACAAGCATCACGCCATAATGTTCGCCCTGGTATTACTGGCTGGGCACAAGTGAATGGACGGAATGCTATTAGTTGGGAACAAAAATTTGAACTTGATGTTTGGTATGTTGAAAATCAATCATTTTGGTTAGATATTAAAATTTTACTTTTGACAGTAAAAAAAGTATTTGTACGTGAAGGTATATCCCAAGATGGGGAAGCTACAATGACTAAATTTGAAGGAAGCCAAAAGTGAAAGAATTAGTAATTATTGGTGGCGGTGGTTTTGCCAAAGAAATCGTATGGTTAGCTCGAGATTGTGGCAGAGTTATTAAAGGTGTTCTGGATGATAACCTTGATATACAAGGCTCTTTGATCGCTGGTGTGCCAATCATTGGTGTTGTAGATGATTGGCATAATTTTTCAGCATGTGAATTTGTTATTGCTATTGGTTCTCCACGTACCCGTCGTTCAGTGGTTAACAAAATGAAATTAAAAGGAACGCCAACGTTTACTAAACTAATTCACCCTAGCGTACGTATGTCTGAGTATGTAGACATTGGTGAAGGTGCAATGATCTGTGCTGGGAGCATACTAACTGTTGATATCTCTATTGGAAAACATTGTATTTTAAATTTAAATGTTACAGTTGGTCATGAATGCTGTTTTGATGATTTTGTTACTGTAGCGCCGATGGCTGCAGTTTCAGGTAACGTTAGGTTACATAACTGTGTTGAGATCGGGACTGGTGCGGTATTACGTCAAGGGTTAACCTTAGAACAAGGTTCAATGCTTGGAATGGGCGCCGTTCTTACAAAAAATATAGCTGAAAATTATATATTCGCTGGTAATCCAGCTAGAAAATTAAAGGAATTACCAGGGGTATGAAAGTTACAATAGTTGGTAGTGGTGCGATGGGGTGTGGTATCGCACAAGTTTTGATTGCTTCGGCTGAAGTGACTGAACTTAATGTGATCACTCGTGGAGAGAGTCAATCGAGTCGGGTTGAAAAAGCATGTCATAAATATATTTCCCGTTTAGAGCGTAAAGGAAAGCTTAGTCATGAGGAACTGTTAGCTTTCAAGGTAAAGCTAAAAGTAAGTGATAATTATCGCCATATTGAAGGCTCAGATCTTGTTATTGAAGCTGTAGCCGAAAATTTTGATGTTAAAAATGCTGTTTATAAAGAAATTAAACCGTATGTGTCAGATAAAACGATAATCGCTTCTAATACTTCATCTCTGTCTATCACTGCATTCTCTTCATTATTCGATAATCCAGAAAATGTAGTGGGGTTGCACTTTTTTAATCCAGCACCAGTAATGGAACTAGTTGAAGTTGTCGTTGGCCATGTGACATGTAAAAAAGTGGTAACTAGATTGGTAGCGTTTACGGATGCAATAGGTAAAACACCTGTTGTTGTTAATGAAGCTCCAGGTTTTGTTGTAAATCGAATGTTGATACCTATGATCAATGAAGCTGTGAGTATACTTGCAGAAGGAATTGCTACAGCTGGAGATATAGATAAAGCCATGAAGTTTGGTGCCCATCATCCAATGGGACCATTGGCATTGGCTGATTTAATTGGTAACGATGTTAATTTATCAATAATGGAAACGTTATATGCAGAAACTGGCGATCCAAAATATCGTGCTCACCCACTGTTAAGAAAAATGGTTAGAGCAAATCATTTGGGTCGGAAAACTAAACAAGGCTTTTACGAGTATTAAATTATGCTGAATACCTCTTTTTCTTCATGGCCTTCTTTTACACAAGAAGAGGCTGATAAAGTATCCGAAGTTATATTATCAAATAAAGTAAACTACTGGACTGGCACAGAAGGGCGTGAATTTGAAAAAGAATTCGCCATTTTCGCTGATTGTGAATATGCAGTTGCGTTAGGTAATGGTACTTTGGCGCTCGATTTAGCGTTGAAAGCGTTAAATATCGGTGCTGGTGATGAAGTTATCACGACTTCTCGCACGTTTTTAGCATCAGCCTCTTCTATTGTAACGAGCGGTGCAGCACCTGTATTTGCAGATGTTGATTTAAACAGCCAAAATATTACCGCAGAATCGATTGCTGCAGTATTAACACCAAAAACGAAGGCTGTGATAGTGGTTCATTTAGCAGGTATGCCTGCTGAAATGGATGCTATTATGGCGTTATCAGCAAAACATGATTTTTACGTGATTGAAGATTGTGCCCAAGCGCACGGTGCTAAATATAAAGGTAAATCGGTTGGCTCTATTGGCCATATTGGCGCTTGGTCTTTCTGTCAAGATAAGATCATGACCACTGGTGGCGAGGGCGGTATGGTCACGACCAATGACAAAGCGCTTTGGTCTGCAATGTGGTCTTATAAAGATCACGGTAAGAGCTTCGAAGCCATCTATGAACGTCAACATCCACCAGGATTCCGTTGGCTGCATGAAAGCTTTGGTACCAATTGGCGCATGACTGAAATGCAAGCGGCCATTGGCCGAATTCAATTGACTCGTATGGTGGACTGGACGACAAAACGCCAGGCTAACGGTAGTGCTATTGATACTGTGGTTAGCGATCTTGATGTTGTTCGAATCGTTGAAGTACCTGAATACAGTGAGCACGCTGAATACAAGCATTACCTTTTCGTGAGACCTGAACACTTAGCAAAGGGTTGGACAAGAGATCGTATAGTTGAAGCTATTACAGCTAGTGGCGTTCCAGCTTTTCAAGGTAGTTGCTCTGAGGTTTACTTAGAGAAAGCGTTTGATAATACGCCTTGGCGTCCTGAAAAACGCTTGTCAAATGCTGTTGAGCTGGGTGACACGAGTCTGATGTTCTTAGTTCACCCTACGTTACTCGATTCTGAAATTGAAAAAACATGTGTAGTGATACGTAATATTTTACTAAATGCTCAAAAGTAATCTTTGAGTTCGCATTAAACTCTGAATATCTTTTTCAGAGTTTGCTTTTCTATTGAATATTATTCTCATTTCATTTATTTTATAAACTAAAGCGATATTTCATGCTAAACCTTAACTCTATTTGGTCACTTCCTCGTTATCAAAAACGCCTGATTAGTATATGCATTGATTTCTTTTTCATCGTATTATCTTTCTTTGGCGCTTACTGGGTCAGAATCGGTAAATTTGCGATGTTAGACACTACTGATAGCTTATATGTATTGTCTAGTACGCTAATTTTAACTTTACTTGTTTTTACTAAATTAGGTCTATATCGAGCGGTTTTAAGGTATCTTAGCCTACACGTATTAGCTATAGTCGGGCTCGGGACTGTATTTTCAGCAGTTGCAATGGCTGGTTTCGCTTTCTGGTTTGATGCGCTTATCCCTCGTTCTTTACCTATTATTTATGGTGCTTTTTTGGCTATTTCAATCGGAGGTAGTCGATTAATTGTCCGAAGTTTAGTCGCCCAGTCATCCAATAAAGTCGGTATACCTGTGGTTATTTATGGTGCTGGGAGTGCAGGGCGACAATTGGCACTTGCTCTTCGCCAGTCATCAAGTCATCAGGTTATCGGCTTTGTTGATGAAGATAAAACATTGATGAATACCATGATGATGGGGTTGTATGTTTATAGCGTTAATGATGTGAAATCAGTGATTGTAAAACATGGTGTAAAACAAATTCTACTTGCGATACCGAGTGCTTCTCGTCGTCGACGTAAAGAAGTGTTAGAGCATGTTGCGTTATTATCTGTTGAAATTAGAACTGTTCCAGAAATGCAGGATATCATTTCTGGCGATGCTCGTATTGAGGAACTTAAAGATGTCTCTATTGAGGACCTCTTAGGTCGCGATTCTGTTACTCCCCAGCAGTCGTTAATGGAAGCAAACATCAAAGATAAAGTCGTTATGGTGACTGGCGCTGGCGGATCTATTGGCTCGGAACTGTGTCGTCAAATTATTCGGAACCAACCAAAAACACTCGTATTGTTCGAGTTGTCTGAATTTGCTTTGTATCAGATAGACCGAGAATTGTCTTTGCTGATTGAGAAGGAAAGTTTAGACATTAATGTTATCCCTTTACTTGGCTCTGTTCAACGGATTAATCGTTTATCGAAAGTAATGGAAAGCTTTAAAGTTCAAACTATTTATCATGCAGCAGCTTATAAGCATGTACCACTAGTTGAATATAATGTTGTTGAAGGTGTTCGTAATAATATCTTTGGTACTAATTATGCGGCCCGCGCTGCTATTGAAGCTAAAGTTGAATTGTTTGTATTAATTTCTACGGATAAAGCTGTACGCCCAACAAATATAATGGGTACAACTAAACGAATTGCAGAGCTAGGTTTGCAAGCCTTGGCTGAGCAGCAAAATGCTATTAATGAAAAAGACGGAACTTTAGGTACCTGTTTTTGTATGGTACGTTTTGGTAATGTATTGGGTTCTTCGGGTTCTGTTGTTCCAGTGTTTAAGCGTCAAATTGAAAACAGGGCCCCTATTACCGTGACTCATGAAGATATCACTCGATACTTTATGACGATCCCTGAAGCTGCACAGTTGGTTATCCAAGCTGGTGCGATGGGTAAAGGCGGAGATGTATTTGTACTTGATATGGGGGAACCTGTTAAGATTGTTGATTTAGCGAAAAATTTGATTCACCTTTCGGGATTAGAAGTTAAAGATGAATTCAATCCTTATGGTGATATTGAAATTCAATATACAGGCTTACGTCCAGGTGAAAAATTATATGAAGAGCTGTTAATTGGTGATGATAATGTAGAAAGAACGGCTCATGAGCGGATCATGACTGCTCAAGAAGATTTTTTACCATTAGATAATTATAATCAATTACTGGATAGGTTAGATACTGCATGTCATGATTTTGATCATGAAGCGATTAGACAGTTGTTACTTGATGCTCCCACTGGTTTTAATCCTGTCGATGGCATTGGTGATCTAGTATGGAAAGCCACAGTGTTAGATACTCAACTAACTTAATATATCCATAATAAACATAGTTATAATAATAGGTCGAGATACTGATTTAAATCATACTTAAATCAGTATCTCGACCTATTACCTTTCTTGGCATAACATTTTAAACTTAACGTTTAATTGTCTTTCAAGGATGGAAGCTATGCGTATTTTACATCACGGTGCCGTTAATGGCGTAACTGGCTCTTGCCATCAATTGTATATGAATGACTATAATTCAGTATTAATTGATTGCGGCCTATTTCAAGGCACTGAAGCCGCGGCTAACAATAACAACAAAGACCAACTCTCTATCGACTTTAATGTCCGTAGCATTAAAGCGCTCATTATCACCCATTGTCATATCGATCATGTCGGTCGCATTCCCTATTTATTAGCCGCAGGCTATACCGGTCCAATATACGCAACCCAAGCCACTGCAGCACTGCTACCCCTTGTCATTGAAGATGCCCTTAAAGTTGGTGTCACCCGCGATAAAAAACTCATCCAAGCTTGCCTGTCCTTATTAGATAAACAACTCATACCCGTGGCTTACCATCAATGGTGTCCCATTGATGTGCTGAAAATACCGCAACAAGATATAAATAAAGGTGAAATCTGTTATCAGCGCCAAAAGATCCGCTTTTGTCCTGCAGGGCATATCTTGGGGTCAGCCTATGTCGAAATTGAACTGGCCACCGATAAACCCATTCGCCGTCATCGGTTGGTGTTCTCTGGCGATCTGGGCGCCGCTTACAGCCCATTATTATCAGCGCCGCGGGCCCCGTATCGGGCTGATACCCTGATTATCGAAAGTACTTATGGTGATAAACGCCACGAGCATCGCAACCAGCGTAGCCAAAGACTACAAGCTGTGATTGAACACGCGGTCAGTGATAATGGTGTGGTCTTGATCCCGGCATTCAGTATCGGCCGTACCCAAGAGTTACTCTACGAAATAGAACAGTTTATTTATGCCGCACCAGAAAACAGCTTATGGAAAAACATCGAAATCATCGTCGATTCGCCAATGGCCGCTAATTTCACCAGTAAATACCGTGACTTTAAAGAGCTTTGGGACAAAGAAGCACAAGGCATACTAAAACAAGGCCGCCATCCGCTTAATTTCGAGCAACTGCACACGGTAGACAGCCATCAAGACCACCTTAGTGTGGTGGAATATTTGGCTAAGCGTAACAAACCCGCTATCGTTATTGCCGCCAGTGGCATGTGCAGTGGCGGGCGAATTGTTAATTATCTCATCGAGTTTTTACCTGATAGCAAAGCCGATGTGATCTTTGTCGGTTATCAAGCTCAAGGCACACCCGGTCGTGATATCCAAAAATACGGACCTACGGGTGGTTATGTGACATTGAATGATAAACGTATCCCCATTAATGCCGGTATTCATTCTATCAGTGGTTATTCTGCCCACGCCGATCAGCAAGACTTGCTTAACTTTGTCAAACACATCAAACATAAACCACAAGAGATACGAATAGTGCATGGAGATGAAGGGGCAAAGGCGGTGTTAGCGGAAAAATTGGGGCAATTAGTGCCGGATGCGCGGATATTGCGACCGAGTGAGTAAGTTTAAATATAGTTAAGAAGATAGTTAAGCGATATATTAGGCATCTGTTATAGCTACAACAAGTTAAATGCTGAAATTAACAGATGTGGTCATATTTTGATATACTGCTTACATTACTGAATGATGAGTCATCAGCTCAGTCAACCTAATATATTGTTACCTTAAGGAACCAATTGATAATGGCATCGATCTTATCTCTTATCGGTCGTGAAAACGAACTGTTCACCACCGATATTCAGCAACACGAAGCACAATTGCAACAAGCCGTATCTGGATCTCGTTTTTTAGTTTTAGGTGGTGCAGGCTCAATTGGTCAAGCCGTAACAAAAGAGATATTTAAGCGTCAGCCGAAGAAACTCCATGTTGTCGATATCAGTGAAAATAACATGGTTGAATTGGTGCGTGATATTCGTAGTTCGTTTGGCTATATTGATGGTGATTTCCAAACATTTGCATTAGATATCGGTTCATTAGAATACGATGCGTTTATTAAAGCGGATGGACAATACGATTACGTATTAAACTTATCAGCACTGAAACATGTGCGTAGTGAAAAAGACCCATATACCTTAATGCGTATGATTGATGTGAACGTCTTTAATACTGAAAAAACCATGCAACAAGCCGCTGCTGCAGGCGCTAAAAAGTATTTCTGTGTGTCGACTGATAAAGCCGCTAATCCGGTAAACATGATGGGCGCGTCGAAACGTATTATGGAAATGTTCCTGATGCGTCGCAGTGCTGATATTGCTATCTCAACAGCGCGTTTTGCCAATGTTGCCTTTTCTGATGGTTCGTTATTGCACGGATTTAATCAGCGCATTCAAAAGCGTCAACCTATCGTGGCACCACAAGATATTAAACGTTATTTTGTCACGCCAAAAGAATCGGGTGAACTGTGCCTGATGTCTTGTATTTTTGGTGAAAATCGCGATATCTTTTTCCCTAAATTAAGTGAGTCATTACACTTGATCTCGTTTGCCGATATCGCGATTAAATACCTAAAACAACTCGGTTATGAACCGTATTTATGTAAAGACGAAGATGAAGCACGTGCATTAGTGGATACCTTACCCGAACAAGGTAAATGGCCATGCCTGTTTACGGACAGCGACACCACGGGTGAGAAAGATTTTGAAGAATTTTTCACTGATAATGAAACCTTAGATATGCAACGTTTTAATAATTTGGGTGTCATTAAAAATGATGCACTATTTGATGCAGAGCTAGTGACCTTATTTGAACAATCTATTGCTGATATGAAAACTGATTGCGCTTGGACTAAAGAGCAAATAGTCGAGTTATTCTTTACCATGATCCCTGATTTTGGCCACAAAGAAACCGGTAAATACTTAGACAGTAAAATGTAGGATAGCGTTAATGCATAATGAACTAATTAAGTTTGTCCGTGATACGTATGCCACCGATGACTTTATCCCGTTGCATGTACCGACATTTAACGGCAATGAAAAAGCTTATGTAAACCAGACTCTCGACAGCACATTCGTCTCGAGCGTTGGTCAGTATGTGAATGACTTTGAAGCACATATTGAGCGTTATACTGGTGCAGGTAAAACGGTCGCAACGGTTAATGGCACCGCTGCTTTGCATACGGCCTTGTATATGGCTGGAGTACAAGCTGGCGATCTGGTGATCACCCAAGCACTTACTTTTGTCGCCACTTGTAATGCGCTATTCCATATGGGCGCACAGCCTATTTTTGTAGATGTATCAAAAGTCAGTTTGGGTTTATGCCCACAAGCGATGGCAAAATACCTACAGCAGTTTGCCAAGTTGAATGCACAAGGTGAATGTATACACAAGATCACTGGTCAGCGTATTCGCGCCGTGATCCCGATGCATACCTTTGGTCATCCTGTCGAAATGGATGAGCTTATAGCTGAGTGTTTACGTTGGAATTTGGTCTTGGTCGAAGATGCAGCTGAAAGTCTTGGTTCATTCTACAAAGGCAAGCATACCGGCAGCTTAGGCGAATTTGCTGCGATTAGCTTTAATGGTAATAAAGTGATTACCACCGGTGGCGGCGGTATGGTGTTGTGTCGTGATCCTGATGTTGGTTTACATACCAAACATGTGACGACCACAGCGAAAGTACCACACCCTTATGAGTTTTATCATGACGAAGCCGGGTTTAACTACCGCATGCCTAACCTGAATGCGGCATTAGGCTGTGCACAGATGGAAGTATTACCCACATTCCTTGAGCAAAAGCGAGAGTTAGCTGCAAATTATGCGACGTTCTTTGCTGGCAGTGATTTTCACTTTGTGCAAGAGCCTGAATACGCGAAATCAAATTATTGGTTAAATGCCATTATTTGCCCGGATGTTGCTAGCCGTAATTTAATGTTAGAAAAAACCAATGCAAGTGGTGTCATGACCAGACCTATTTGGCAACTGATGCACCGCCTACCTATGTTTAAAGATGCCTTACGCGGTGATTTAAGCGTATCTGAGTGGGTCGAAGCACACCTGATTAATTTACCAAGTAGCCCAGTTGGAAAATAGTATGACTGAACATGTAATTAATTTAGGCGATGATATTTATTATCAAGATGCCTATGCCGCATTATATGAAAGTAATGATGGTGAATTGTTTAATTTTGTTTTTCAACAAGCTGAAAATAAAATCATATTTAGATCGATTAAACGTCAAATCACTCAGGTTGCCGGTATACCTGTTACAGAAGAGTTATACGATCTAGAAACACCCTATGGTTATGGCGGTCCGCTGACCAACTGTTATGACAGTGCATTTTTGACAGTGGCATTTGCTGCGTATAAAGCGGAATGTATTAAACAGCATATCGTTTGTGAATTTATCCGTTTTCATCCGTTTAACCCATTAACGCAGCATGATGAATGTTTTGATTTTTTCTGCCAAGAGCGTCAGGTAGTGATCGTTGATTTAACGTTGGAGCAGCCTGAGCGTTGGAGTAAATATTCAAAGACGACGCGTAATATTATTCGCAAAACCCAAAAAGTGTTAACACGTCATCAAGCTGATGATGCGATGGACGATTTTTTAAATCTATATCAACAAACCATGGATAAAAACCAAGCCGCAGAATTTTATTATTTTGATCGTGATTACTTTAATCAATTATCAGCCATTCCAGGCGTAGAGCTGTTAGCGGTAAAGTTAGCTGATGAACATGTGTCTATGGGCTTCTTTATGCAAACGGGTGAGTTAGCTCACTACCATTTATCAGCAAACAACAGTGAGTTATTACGTGAAAATGGTAACTATGCGTTATTGGATTTTGCTTTTGAGCGAGCACAACAAAACGGGTGTAAATGGATGATGTTAGGTGGCGGACGAACGTCTGCTAGCGATGACAGTCTATTTAAATTTAAAACCAAGTTTTCTGATCACATTAAACCGTTTTATATTGCCGGGCTGGATTTTATGCCGGAAAAACGTGCCGAGTTAAATAAACTGTGGGCGTCAAAACATAAAGATGATCCACGAAAAATGTTTCAGTTATATCGTGCGTAATGATTGAACGTTGAATACGGAACTGTATTTAATAACCACTAAATTTAGTTATAAAGAATGATACACATAAGGTGTTATTCAGAGGTTTAAACATGAGAAATAAAACATTTATTATTGCCGAAGCAGGCGTTAATCATAATGGCGATTTTGCACTGGCAAAGCAATTGATTGATGTAGCAGTAACGGCAGGTGTAGATGCGGTTAAATTCCAAACTTGGAAAACAGAGCTACTTGTTACTGAAGATGCCGAAATGGCCGAGTATCAAAAAGAAAATACCCAAGTTGAAGAATCGCAATTTCAAATGCTGAAACGTCTGGAATTAAGTTATGACGATTTCTCTGAATTAAAAGCCTACTGTGATTCATTGAATATTATGTTTATGTCAACGCCGGACGAAGAGCAAAGCGCTACATTTTTAGATTCACTGCAAGATATCTTTAAAATTGGTTCTGGTGAATTAACCAATACGCCATTTTTACGCCATGTTGCTAAATTCGGTAAACCTGTGATTATTTCCACTGGTATGGCATACCTTGCCGAGGTCGAGCATGCATTATCGGTATTGACGGACGCTGGATTAACGCTCGCAGATATTACTGTGTTACATGCAACAACCGATTACCCAACTGCGCCAGAAGACGTTAATTTACTGGCGATGCAAACCATTAAAAATGCGTTCCCTGGTGTGGCAGTCGGTTATTCTGATCATACGTTAGGGATTGAAGTACCGGTTGCCTCTGTTGCCTTGGGCGCAAGTGTCGTTGAAAAACACTTTACCTTAGATAAAACCATGTTAGGTCCTGACCATAAAGCCAGTTTAGACCCAAGTGAATTGATTGCTATGGTTAAAGCCATTCGTAATATAGATCTGGCGTTAGGTAATGGTTGGAAAGTACCGACTGAGACTGAAGTTAAAAACCGGGTGATAGTGCGAAAAAGTTTGATTGCTGGTTGTGACATTTGTGCGGGTGACATACTCACGGCTGAGATGGTTGAAATTAAACGTCCTGGTTCGGGTATTTCGCCAACACGTTGGGATGAAATTATAGGTACGCCAGCCAAGCAAGATTATCGCGCTGGGGAGTTAATTTAACATGCGTAAAATTTGTGTGGTGACAGCAACACGTGCTGAGTATGGTTTATTAAAATGTTTACTTGATGATATTAATGCTGCCGCTGATCTTGAGTTACAACTCATTGTCACTGGTACACATTTAGCCCCCGAGTTTGGTTATACCATTGAGCAAATCATTGCTGATGAGATGACTATTACCAAAAAAATAGAAATTTTACTCTCTTCAGATAGCCCCGTTGGCGTAAGTAAAAGTATGGGCTTGGCGCAGATTAGTTTTGCTGAGGCATTTGATGAACTAGCCCCAGATATGGTCTTAGTACTCGGCGATCGCTATGAACTGATCCCCATTGTATCGGCGGCGAACATCGCGCGGATCCCGGTTGCACACTTAAATGGTGGCGAGATCACCGAAGGTGCCATTGATGATGTGATCCGTCATGCGGTGACTAAGTTATCACAATTACATTTCACGGCAATTGAAGAATACGCACAGCGCGTCATCCAAATGGGTGAGCAACCTGCAAGCGTCTTTAACGTGGGCGAAGTGGGTTTAGATAACTTTAAACGTATGCAGTTTTTTACTCAGAGTGAATTTGAAACGTCGATTGATTGTAAGCTGAAACGTAAAAATATTTTAATCACTTATCATCCAGAAACAACGGAAGATAGTGCTACTTCCGTTGCTAACTTTAATCTATTAGTCGCAGAGCTTGACGCATTAGAAGATACGCTATTAATTTTTACTAAGGCGAATGCAGATGTGGGTGGGCGTGCGATTAATGCATTGATTGATACTTATGTTGCAGCACATAGTGATAAAGCGATTGCATTCACTTCTCTTGGTCAACGCCGTTATTTATCGGCACTGCATTATATTGATGCAGTGGTGGGTAATTCATCGAGTGGTATTGTCGAAGCGCCAACCTTTAAAGTTGCTAGTATTAACATGGGTGACCGCCAAAAAGGCCGTATTAGAGCCTCAAGTGTCATTGATGTAACTTGTAATGCAATGCAAATAAAACAAGCGCTAAAAACAATCTATACTGCTGATTACCAAAATGAATTAGCAGGTGTTATTAATCCTTATGGACAAGGTGAAAGTACTGAGCAAGTTATTAAAGTACTACAAACTGTCGATCTTAAAAAATTAGCGATAAAATCTTTTTATGATGTGCGCTTTTAACATGCGCCATGTCGGTGGTGAGCAAGAACTTACTCAACAAGATTACTTTCGTGAGCTAACTAATTCAGGGCGGTCATCACTGCGTTGGATCATTGAATCCGCGCAACTTGCATCTAAACGTTTATTACTGCCTGACTTCTTGTGTGAAGTGATTTTAGATGTGCTCGCTGAATATCATATTGATGTTGATTTCTACGTTGTCGATAGTCAATTAAGTTATCAATTACCGGATAATTTAAATGACTATGATGCGCTGTATTTAATTAAATACTTTGGTGCGACGACGGCTTCATTTGAGTGTGCCGTTGCTACATTTAAGCAGTGCGTTATTGTCGATGATGTTTTTTCGCCTTATCCACATATTCTCGATATTCGTCAATCGTGGTACTCATTTAACAGCTTGAGAAAGATATCGGCGGTGGCAGATTTTAGTATGCTGTACAGTAATCAACGATTAAAACAACTTGATGTCAAACCATTGACTGAATTTGCCACGCTTAAGTATCAAGCTAAGCAATATAAATATGATTATTTTAATGCTGATAAAGGCGAAGAACAGGTATATTTAAGTTTATTTAATCAAGGAGAGTCTTGTTTAGATAACCATAAGGGCATATTTTCGCCGAGTTCAAGAAGTGTTTTAGAATCGATTGATTTTTATCAATATTTAGATAATGAGCGAGCGCTGCGCTGTAAAAATTATGCAGTTGTATGTGAACTTTTAGGTGAATATATAGTACCTATTCAAAGTGATTGTTATTCTTTTGCCCCATTATTATTGCCCAACCGTGATGCCGTAAGGCGAAGGTTGATGGGGCATAATATCTTTCTTGCAGTGCATTGGCCTGAAGCCACAACAGTAACAAATGAACTCTGTCATTCAATTTTATCAATACCATTAGATAGCCGATATGATGAGAAGGATATGAGTAAAATCTGTGAATATATCTTAAGTTAGAACAAAAATTTTAGAACATTACAATAATAAATCATGATTAATTTTATCAGCCATTAAAAATGGATAATCTGTAAGGTTTCAACTGTTATGAGCCATAACTGGAAAAATATTTTAGTTTCTCCTGATATTAATGTTCAGGAAGTATTACAAGTCCTTAACAAAGAAGCGATGCAACTTGTACTCGTCGTTGACGAAAACGACAAGTTGCTTGGCACTGTGACGGATGGTGATGTACGTCGAGCATTAATTAATAATATTGCGCTTTCGGCACCTGTGCGTGACATTATGTTTACTACGCCAACGACTGCGACTGCGAGTACTACCAAAAAATCATTGTTAGCACTAATGCAAAATAAAGGCATTAATTCTATCCCTATTTTATCGGCTGATAAAGTCGTTGGTGTGGAAACTTTACAGCATGCCATGATGAAAAATAGACATGAAAATCCGGTCTTTATAATGGCGGGTGGTTTTGGTACTCGCTTACGTCCATTAACGGATAACTGCCCAAAACCCATGTTACATATTGGTGATAAACCCATATTAGAGACGGTTATTTTAAGTTTTATAAATTCTGGATTTATTAACTTTTATATCTCAACCCACTTTATGCCGGAGCAAATACAAGCGCACTTTGGTGATGGCAGTAAGTGGGGGATCAATATTCATTACGTGCATGAAGATAGCCCATTAGGCACTGGTGGTGCGTTAGGTTTGTTACCAAATAATATGCCAGATTTACCTATTATCATGATGAATGGTGATGTATTAACGAAAGTTAATTTTGAACGTTTATTAGAATTTCATAATGACAATGCTGCACATGCGACCATGTGTGTACGTGAATATGACTATCAAATCCCTTATGGCGTGATTAATGGCGAAGGTAATAAAATTATCAGCATGGTAGAGAAACCAACCCAACGTTTCTTTGTTAACGCCGGTATTTATGTTGTCAGCCAAGCGTTAGCACGCTCAGTACCTATTAATCATATTGTCGATATGCCAACGTTATTAGAACAGCATATCGCTAAGCAAAAAGACGTACTGATGTTTCCTATCCATGAGTATTGGTTAGATATCGGTCGAATGGATGATTTTAATCGCGCACAAGCGGATATTTATAGTTTAGGAATGAACGAATGATTAAAGGGAAGAAGGTACTGGCAATTATTCCTGCTCGCGGTGGCAGTAAGCGGTTACCGCGTAAAAATGTGCTACCTCTACAGGGCAAGCCATTAATTGCTTGGTCTATTGATGCAGGGTTGAATTCACGCTATGTCGACCGTGTCGTTGTCAGTACTGATTGCAATGAAATTGCCGATATCAGCAAGCAATATGGTGCGGATGTTCCCTTTATGCGGCCGGAGGATATTGCCGGTGATACGGCCACGACGAACAGTGTTATTTTACATATGATAAATGCGTTAAGTCGCACTGAACTGTTTGATATTGTAGTTATATTACAGCCGACATCTCCGCTGAGAACATCGACAGATATTGATGATGCACTGGACATGCTTGAGACTAAGCAAGGCGATGGCGTGGTATCGGTATGTGAATGTGAACACAGCCCGCTTTGGAGTAATATAATTCCTGGCGATGACAATATGGGCGGTTTTATTCGTGAAGATATTAAAGGTAAGCGCAGTCAAGATTTACCGACTTATTACCGCTTGAATGGTGCTGTATATGCTTTTACTACGGATGCGCTTATTGTCAACCAAGGTATTAGTTATTCTAACGCGGTATTTAGTATGAAAATGCCAGCCTTGAGATCGGTTGATATTGATAATGAGCTTGATTTCAAGTTAGCGGAAGTTATTCTTAATTCATAACAGATGATACGGCTAATGTACCGCCCCCTTAAACTATACTTAAGTTAGTTTAAGGGGGGGGGTAGTAGCTAAAAAGCATTTTAACTATTTATAAAAATCTAATAATTCGCTTAATGTATCTCTACGATTTGAACTGCAAATAAAATAGCCTAACCTATCTATTGATTGCTTAAGCTCTGTACTTAAATTATCTTTAAAATAGAATTCAATAAATGTAGGTACTTTATGTTCTTCTTTTAGAGTGAGGCATTTATTTATAGCACTTTTATTCAAAGGCGTTATAAACTGTATCCCAGAGAAGGATTTTTTAGTTGCGGTATAGTCGACCTTAATACCTAGTGATAAATTGAGCATATTTCGATACATATTGATACCGGTAGCTAATTCAACCAACTTGAAACAAATATTATCTCCCCCTGGTCTTGAGGCCGTTTCAATGATAACAGGGCCACGTGAAGTTAACATTACTTCTGTATGAGCTATGCAATTATTCATCCCCATGACATTCGCCATCTCTTTCACTTCTTTTTTTATACTTTGTTCTGCAGCGGCTGATAAATTAGCTGGTATTATATGTCTATCTTCGACAAATCGTTGCTCTCCGACAATATGCTTCTCTGTAATGGCAACTACATGAGTAACATCATGTTGAGAAACGGTTTCAATACTGTATTCTTTACCGTATAAAAATGAT
Organism: Moritella sp. Urea-trap-13; assembly: GCF_002836355.1. Classification (NCBI taxonomy): domain Bacteria; kingdom Pseudomonadati; phylum Pseudomonadota; class Gammaproteobacteria; order Alteromonadales; family Moritellaceae; genus Moritella; species Moritella sp. Urea-trap-13. Next base: position 125,977 of record NZ_PJCA01000038.1, on the reverse strand, counting down.
TCTGCTATTGCTCTTTTTGATACGCTACTACTTAATGATTCGGCCTTGTGCTTTATAAAATCTTTTCTATTTTCAATAAGAACAACGCCACCACTACCACTAAAATCCACTGGTTTTAATATGAAAGGATATGCAAGTTCATTTTCAATTTGTTCAACCGTGGTACATTCATCGACTAGCAAATAGTCTGGAACGGCTACTCCTGCATTTTTCATGAATTCTCGAAATAAATATTTATCATTAGATAAAGAAGAAACCAATACCGAGGGACCAAATAAACCTAGTTTTTCACAAATAAAAGAAATCGTTGGCAATAACATTTCAGTTCTTGTCGTAACAGCTTCGACTTTATACTTAACTGCTAGCTCGAGCACCTTTTCTTTATCAAGAGAATCTAATATGACTGGGATATCAACATACTTTAATCCTTCCGAATCTGGATTCCTATCTGTAGCCAAAACTTTATATCCATTTTCTCTAGCAATATCAACTAGCGGAAACAACTCTTCTGTTATGCCTAAAATCATAATTGTTTTCATAGCGATTCAATATCCCAATATGTTTTATTATTTTACTTGTTCTATAGCTTGAAAAATTCGTTTATCTATTGAGCTAAAATCATTTCGCCAATGTTTAAAAATCATGTCTACTTGTTCTATTTCACTATCTTGGATAAGGTTAATACGCTTGCAATATTTTTCGAATCCAATACCTGCTGTTGAATAAATGGACAGTATTGCACATGGTTGTGGAGAGCTCACAACGATAAGCTCTAATGGTATTTTACTCTCAATTAATTGAATGTTTGGAAATTCATCGATATAACGTTGGATGCTTTCGCTTGGGTGAGGTTTGATTACACAATCAATATTGTGCGAAAGACACAAGTCGATTACTTTTCTGTAAATGGCTAAATCAATACCTGTCTCTATTAGTGGCTGAGTTGCTAAAATACATTGCGGGCTTTCTATTGCTTGTATTTTAAAGAGTTGTTTACAAGTTTCGATTGAAGATTTATTTTGTAAAAAAGTGATAGATCTAACTTTATCACGTAATTCATAAGGTACATCTTTATGATTAACTAAAAAAATATTCTCACAGCGTTTATCATCACCGTAGTAGCGCATTTTATATTTATTTAATGTGATTAATCGGTATATTTTTTTTAATGGATTTAATTTAATTCCGCTGTAGTTCGCTAGGCCTTCTTCAATCAAGGTATATTTCTTAAATGCGAGTCTAAATAGACGCGATATTTTATTTCTATCATTAAATAAAAATAACTGGCCTTGTTCTATATCATTACTGTGCAATGACAAGTCAAGTGATTGATTGAAAAGTAAGTTTCTTATTTTTTCGCGAGTTGATGGGGACGTTGTTACGTTAAACCTCGCCATCTGTTTGATTATGTAGCCCTTAACGTCTGAGTAAATCAGGTTCCTTAATTTATCTCTTTCGATGAAAATTATGTCGATGTGTGCCGGTAACACTTTACAATCAAAATTGGTTTGATCTATGTGTTGCTGGTCTGTGATCATAAATATAAGATTTTTATCATCAGATTCAGGTAAGCTTTTCAACAGTGAAAATAAAAGGTGACGGACTGTTGAGCATAAATATATATTCATAAATAAGTAACCTGATATGATATCGCTATACTGGTTGGGTAGGCTGAGGATGATACTATAGATAGTGTAAATAAATTTATTTTTATGTCCACTATATTAATGAAAATCAAACGTATTAGTTCCGATAAATCAGCTATTTCATCAAATTGTCTATGCGATAGCCCATTCTTTCGTCTTGATTAGTCATATAAATAAAGCTAACATTCGCAGCGTAATCACTCAATGCTTGATTAAGTAGATTAACTGAAATTAACATGTTTAAGGGTCAGTGGAAAGTGACAGATAAATTATTGAAAATACTAATATTAATGCCTTTTATATGGACTTTTACGGGCTTGCTATTATTGCGAAATGGCGACAAGTTGATGATTGTCGCTATTATGATATCAATTATTGCGACTTTATTAAGTTATGGCTTTGATTCGATTAAAAAAAATATTCATGATAAAGGCCTATGGATTGTTTTGGTGGTTACTGGGTATACGGCTTTTAGTTACTATTACCATGGCGCGAGTTCTAGAGAAATAAGAGCGTTGGTAGGGGTTTTATTGTTATTGTTAACCTTCCCACGCGAACTGATTAATACACATGTCTTGAAGTGGCTTTTGTTTTTTGGCTCCATATTTTTGTTTTTGAGCAGTTATTATTTTAGTGTGTACTTACATCTTATTCGTGGAGCATGGCCGATAAATGCAATTCCTCACGGTACGATGGGGGCTACAATCGCAATTTTAGCATTAGTGTGTCTTCTTAATGAACGGGAGAGTCGGAATAAGATAATATTAGCATGTGCATTGTTGATATCAATCTCTGGTTTAGTTATGAATCCAACAAGAGGCATTTGGCTAGCATTACTTATTGCAGCTTTTGTCATATTATCACCAAAGATTAAAATGTTTAGCTGGAAGTACTCTCTGATTTTTATTGCTATTTTTGCCTTTGCTCTTTACGTTGAGAAACCTAGAATAGAGCAACACGTCATGACAGTAACTCAGTCGGAAATAAAAGATATTAAAGTAGGTAATTTTAATAATTCAATCGGTGTCAGGTTACAATTGTGGATGGCGGCAGCTAAAAATACAGCGGTTAATCCTATTTTAGGAAGTGGTGACGGGCATCAAAAACTACTTGAAAAATTATCACTCGAAGGCGACGTCATTAGTGTTGTCACAATGTTTAGTCATTACCACAATCAATTTTTGGATCGTTTAGTTAAAGGAGGGATTGTTGGATTAATGTTATTATTAACCATCTTTATTTATCCCTTTTATTCTACATCAGCAGGTATCTACAGGCAAATAGCTATTGCTGTTGTAACTGTTTATGCTGTTGCGGGGCTAACTGATGTGCCGTTAAATCATGGTGCTCCCTTGTTCATGTATTTATTATTAATGTTTACATTAAAAAACCATAATGAGGCTAGCTGTTAATATTTATGATTGATATTTTTGTTATAAATTTAAAACGTTCTGTTGAGCGTAAACAACATATTACTGAACAGCTAAATGCATTACATGCTCAATTCAATATTTTTCCTGCGATCAATGGTCGCGATTCAGAGCAAAAAATACTGAACATGTATAATGATGAATTGAGCCAAGCATATCGATGTAAGTCTTTGAGCAAAGGCCAGTTAGGTTGCTATGCTAGCCACTATTTACTTTGGCAAAAATGCGTTGAACTTAATAAACCGATTATTATTTTGGAAGATGATATTGTTTTCGACAAGCCAAATTTCACTGCGTTTTATAATTTAGCACCAAAATTAGATGCTAAGTATGAATGTATTCGATTGTTTTCTAATCATAGACGTAAAGTTAGCGTTAAAAATATAGCAACAATCGATAAATTGACTATAAATAGATCGAGTAAGGGCCACATGCGGGGCATGGGATATTTTTTAACGCCTAATGGGGCGAAAAAATTCTTACAACATTCAAAGCAATGGTACATGGCTGTTGACATATACATGGATCGTTTTTGGATTAATGGTGTCGAACCTTATGGTATTGATCCGATATTATTGACTGTCGACCCCTCATTTGACTCTGATATTGGCTACGAACAAAATGCTAAACGTTTAATAACAACCCGTTGTCGTAGAGAATATTTTAATTTCATAGAAAATGTTAAACGTATCATTCACAATTTAAAATTTGCGGTTAAGCATAAATTAAATAAAGGTTAGGTTGATGAGTAATAAGATTTCAGTTTGCATTATCTGTAAGAATGAAGAAAATAAAATAGAAGCATGCTTACAGTCTGTCACATGGGCGGATGAAATTGTGGTTGTTGATTCCGGTAGTACTGATGCAACGCTTGCGATTGTTAAAAAATATACTGATAAGGTGTTTGTCCGAGAAGATTGGCCTGGTTTTGGTGAACAAAAACGTCGTGCTGAAGCCTTAGCTAGTAATGATTGGATCTTTTCAATTGATGCCGATGAAGTTGTCCCGGAAACGTTAGCGTTAGAAATTCAAGCTGCAGTATGCAATGCGAATGATGAGCAAGTATTTAGCGTAAATCGCCTAACGCATTTTTGTGGTGAATTTGTTTATCACAGTGGTTGGTATCCAGATAAATTACCGCGTATATATAACCGTAGCCGCTATCGCTATAACCAAAAAATGGTGCATGAGTCGTTGGAGTGCAAAGACGCGCCCATTACCGACTTACAACATAATCTACTGCATTATACGTTTTCTGATCTGAGTATTTATTTGCAAAAGCGTACTGGTTACGCAGAGGCTTGGGCGCTAGAAAGATATAACAAAGGTAAAAAAGGCTCAATGTTAAAAGGTTCATTGTCTGCTGTGTTTGCTTTTATTCGCCATTATTTTTTACGTCGTGGTTTTTTAGATGGTCGTATTGGTTTTTTGATCGCAGCAATACAATTCCAATATACTTTTAATAAATATGCTTTACTGAAATTTAAATACATTAGTGAAAACAAAAAGAAAGATAAACAGTAAAATAAGCAATAAATAGCAAAATGAATGTGAACAGCTCAACTTGGGCGTCTACTACTGCAGAATTTGATAGGTTGAGAATGAGAATATTAGCATTTCCCGGTTGTGCCAATGCATATAATAGCGTGCGTCCTGAAGTTGAAACATTTATTGGTCTGGCTAAAAAAGGCCATGATGTAACCGTGATGATACCTGAAGATTCAAATGCCTTAAGTTATTATCAAGAGGCTGGGATTCACGTTATATTCGGTTATCCGAAACGTAAGATATGCTTTGAGACAATCAAGGTGTTACGTACTGAATTAAAAATACATGATTATGATGTTGTTTATGCCACAAATTCTAAAACCATCCCTAATGCGGCCTTTGCCTGTATTGGTTTAGCCGTTAAGTTAGTTGCTTACCGTGGTACTACTGGTGGTTTGTATCGCCATGATCCCAGTGCTTATCTTACTATCTTACACCCACGTGTGGATGGCGTTATATGCGTTTCGGAAGCGGTAAGACAAGATATCCTCCAGCAAGCGTGGAAAGGTAAAGACCAAATCGTGACTATCCATAAAGGGCATAATCTTGCTTGGTATGATCATAAAGCCGCTGACTTGTCTGAGTTTGGAATAAAAGACACTGACTTCACTGCTGTGTGCGCGTGTAATGTGCGCCCAAGTAAAGGTATCGAGGTTATGTTAGATGCCGCTAGTCAACTTATAGATTTAGAAAACTTTCACTTAGTATTAGTCGGTAAAGGACTTGATCAAGAACCTTATAGCAGCCTTATTGCCAAGCATCCGATGAAAGATCGTATTCATGTAACGGGTTATCGTAAAGATGCCCCTGAAATTATTACTGCCTGTGACGTATTGGTACAACCATCGATTAGTGGTGAAGGTTTACCACGTACTGTGATGGAAGCGATGTCATGTGGCACGCCGACAATTGTGACTACGACTGGTGGTGGTAAAGAAGTGGTACTTGATGGTATTAGCGGATTTGTAGTACCAGTAAAAGATGCGGATAAAATTGCCGAGAAAGTTCGTTTTTTCCATAGTGATCCACAAGCGGTTACGGAATTTGGTGCTGCAGGTAAAACTAGGTTAGCAAACGAATTTTCGACGAAGAATACTGTTGATAAGTTTGAAGCATATTTTCAACAATTATAATTTCACTACATTGTTTTAATAAAATCCCCCTTTCATTACTTTGCTCTTTATATAAAAACAAGAGTAATAGAGGGGGATTTTAGTATCTGCTTAAAAGCGGTATAATTATTTTTTATGTAAATAATACGCTGATTATTGATACTCGGGGGATGATGGCGGAACTCTGGTTTAACTTTCCCGTCAAAAAGGACTGATATGTTCAACAATAAATCCATTCTCATCACCGGCGGCACCGGCTCTTTTGGTAAGAAATACACCAAAACCATTCTTGCCAATTACAAGCCAAAACGCTTAATCATTTTATCGCGTGATGAACTCAAGCAGTTTGAAATGCAGCAAGAGTTTAATGATCCGTGCATGCGCTATTTCATTGGTGATGTACGTGATGGCGAACGTATGATGCAAGCAATGCAGGATGTGGATTTTGTTATCCATGCGGCCGCATTAAAGCAAGTCCCTGCTGCAGAATATAACCCGATGGAATGCATTAAAACCAATATCCACGGTGCCGAAAATGTAATTAAAGCGGCGATTGCTAATAAAGTTGAAAAGGTTATTGCACTGTCGACAGATAAAGCGGCTAACCCGATTAATCTGTACGGTGCAACCAAATTAGCATCGGATAAGTTGTTTGTTGCTGCCAATAATATGGTCGGCAGCGGCCCGACTCGTTTTGCTTGCGTGCGTTATGGCAATGTCGTTGGTTCGCGTGGTTCGGTAGTTCCATTTTTTAAAGGTTTACTTGCAAAAGGTGCGGATTCATTACCGGTGACCCATGCTGAGATGACGCGCTTTTGGATAACCCTGCAAGATGGCGTTGATTTTGTACTTACTAACTTTAAGCGCATGCAGGGCGGCGAAATTTTTATTCCTAAGATCCCCTCTGTACACATCATGGATTTAGTTGAGGCTTATGCACCGGGTATTAAAACTGACATTGTTGGTATTCGTCCAGGGGAAAAATTGCATGAGATTATGTGCCCTAAAGATGACTCACATTTAACCTTAGAGTTTACAGATCATTATGTTATCTGTCCGACCATTACCTTTTTCGGTCAAGATATTGATTATACCAATAATCGTCTAGGTGAAGTCGGTCAATCAGTGCAACAAGGTTATGAGTACCATTCGGGTAATAACCCTGATTTTTTAGATATTCAACAGATCCGTGATTTTGATCGTTTGGCTGAACTGTAGGTGAGGTTGCTATGATCCCCTATGGTAAGCAAGATATTAACCAGCAAGACATTGCTGCTGTGATTGCGGTATTGCAATCAGATTTCCTTACTCAAGGTCCACAAGTACCTTTGTTTGAAGCGGCGTTAATGCAACACACCGGCGCAGAGCATGCCGTGGTCTGTAACAGTGCCACATCAGCCTTACACCTTGCTTGTTTAGCGTTAGAGCTAGGTACAGGTGATTGGTTGTGGACAACACCGATTACCTTCGTGGCGTCGGCTAATTGTGGCTTATATTGCGGCGCACAAGTCGATCTTGTCGATATCGACCCTGCTACTTATAATCTCTGTCCAAAAGCACTTGAACAAAAGCTGATTATTGCCAAAGCCCAAAATAAGTTACCTAAAGTTGTGGTCCCTGTACATTTGTGCGGCCAGTCTTGTGACATGGTCGCTATTCATGCCTTATCGCTACAATACGGTTTTAAGATCATCGAAGATGCTGCACATGCCATTGGTGGTGAATATCAAGGCAAGCCAATCGGTGGTGGTGACTACAGTGATATCACTATATTTAGTTTTCATCCGGTAAAAATAGTCACAACTGCTGAAGGCGGCGCTGCATTAACCAATCAGCAAGCGTTAGCGGATAAAATGGCCCTGTTACGTAGTCATGGTATTACCCGAGATAAAGCATTGATGGGCCCTGTGGCGGGATTCGATATGGACGGGCAAGGTGATTGGTACTATCAGCAAGTAGCACTAGGTTTTAATTATCGTATGACGGAGTTACAAGCGGCATTAGGTGTATCGCAAATGCAGCGATTAACCCAATTTGTTGTCGAGCGTCGACGCCTTGCACTACGTTATAATCAGTTACTCGCCGATTTACCGTTAACATTACCTGTGCAGCTCGGACAAACCAATTCAGCTTGGCATTTGTATGTTGTCGGTTTGCAATTGGAAGAGGGGGGCTTTTTTCAAAAAAAACAGTTATCTAAGAAACTGGTCTTCAGCCAGTTACGTACGTTAGGTATTGGCGTGCACGTGCATTACATTCCGGTACATACACAGCCTTATTATCAGGCGATGGGATTTACCGTTGGTGACTATCCGGTCGCAGAAAGTTATTATCAACAAGCGCTGTCATTACCGTTATTTCATGGTATGACGGATGTGCAGCAAGATGAAGTGGTCGCTGCGTTACATGATGTATTAGTAGACCATGAATTAGAAAGTAGTGTACGACGGACTGGTATTTAAGGATTAATATGAAGATTGCAGTGATACCAGCGCGTGGCGGCAGTAAGCGTATTCCGGGTAAAAACATCAAATTATTTCATGGTAAGCCGATTATTGCTTATTCAATTGAAGCGGCTATCGCCTCGGCTTGTTTTGATAAAGTGATCGTATCGACCGACGATGAAGATATTGCTGATGTCGCGCTAGCGTATGGTGCCGAAGTGCCCTTTGTACGCCCCGCTGATATTGCCGATGATCATGCAACAACCATGGAAGTCATTCAGCATGCCATCCAGTGGTGTGAATCTCAGCAACTGCCGGTAGATTTACTTTGTTGTATCTATGCCACTGCACCCTTTGTATTACCGAGTGATTTATCTGCTGGGTTGGCGGTATTATCCGATGATGATATTGACTATGCCTTTAGCGCTACTTCTTTTGGTTTCCCTATTCAACGGGCTATTGCACTACGTGAAAATGGCACAGTGCAAATGCTGCAACCTGAGCACTTAAATACCCGTTCACAAGACTTAGAAGGTGCTTATCATGATGCTGGGCAATTCTACTGGGGCAGGGTATCTGCATTTAAACTCGGTAAACCCTTTTTCTCAGCCTCGGCTAAAGCGGTATTGCTACCGCGTAAAAGAGTGCAAGATATTGATAATCAAGAAGACTGGGAACTTGCTGAAGCCTTATATGCAGTGATGAATCATTCGTGATGGGCTATTTTTAATGAGCACTTGTAATGAACAGTTTTGATAGACAACTTTTAATGGCCTATTTTTGATGAACGTCGTCATACGCGCTGATGCCTCGACTCATATTGGCAGTGGTCATGTGATGCGCTGTTTAGTATTAGCGCTGGGACTTGTTGAGCAAGGGCATCAGGTGAGTTTTGTGTGTCGTCCACAAACCGGTGATTTAATCGAGTTTATTGAGCATAAAGGCTTTACGGTGCATTTATTGGCATCGCCGCAAACTTGGCTGGAGCCTCAACATAGCGCTGATTATGTTGCTTGGTTGCAAGTGCCGTGGCAGGAAGATGCACAAAACTTGTTAATGCTGGTGGCAGTTGCAGATCTGGTGATTGTTGATCATTATGCTTTAAATAAAGACTGGCAGCAGCAAATAAAACAAGCCTTAGATTGCAAAGTAATGGTTATCGATGATTTAGTGCGAGAGCATGCCGCTGACCTGATCTTAGATCAAACTTTATTACGGCTAAAAAGTGAATATCAAGCAACTGATGATACTAAGCTATTAACCGGTTGTGACTTCGCGTTATTAAATCCACGATTTAGTGATTATCGTCAACATGCTTTAGCAAATGATATACTTTGCGATCGACCAAAATTATTATTATCTATGGGCGGTAGTGATCAACCTAATGCGACACTGTCTGTATTAACGGCGCTTGCTAAGATGCCGACATTATCACGCCCGTTAGTCACGGTATTGTTAGGGCCACGTGCTCCGCATTACCAGCAAGTAAAAGCGTTCTGTTTACAGCATGATGACTGGATCACTCATTTAGATTTTGTTGATGATATGGCTGAGTTAATGTCGCAACAGCAAGTGGCGATTGGCGCGCCAGGCACAACGTCTTGGGAGCGTGCTTGTTTGGGGTTGCCGAGTATTATTGTTCCGTTAGCGGACAATCAGCAAACCATCAGTCGTAATCTGGTTGCGGTTGACGCTGCCTATAAACTTGAGCTTGATGAGATAGCGGAGCATCTACTAAGCAGCTATCAAAGACTGCTACAAAATTGGTCTCAGTTAAGGGGGAATAACCTCAGGTTGTGTGATGGGTTAGGTTTAAAGCGGGTATTAACAGCGATTGGTGATTTTACTGGTGCTTGTCATTTACAATTACGCGCTGCTACAGGCGCGGATATCAAACTGGTATTTGATTGGCAGTGCCAGCCGTCCACACGGCAATATGCGTTAAATAAACAACTCCCGACTTGGGCTGAGCATAATAAGTGGATGACGGACAAACTCCTGCAACAGCAAGATTATTTTTATATTATTGAGATTGCGAATAGTGTAATAGCCGATATTGAAATAACAGACACTGAAGTAGAAAATAGTGAAGTCGCAAAGAGTGAAGTAGTAAAGAACGAAGTGGTAAATCGCTCTGGTAATCAGTTAGACAGTGACCATATTAGTGTTGGCGTAGTGCGACTGGATAAAATTACTAAAGCTGAATACCTGCTGTCTATTTTTATTGACCCTGCTTATTATAGCCAAGGTATCGCTAAGCGGGCACTGGCTTATTTGGATGCATTACATCCGCGTATCACTATACATGCTCAGGTATTAACGGCGAACTTAGCGTCACAGCAGTTGTTCACTCAGGCTGGTTACCAACGCTTAAGTGCGGAAAGCTTTATTCGTTATCCACAGGCTTAAATCTCTATTTACCGATTACCTATCATTTACTTATCTATTACTTACTTACTTATTTACCCTTTATCGAAGAGTATTCATTAATATTATGACTGAGCAATTTATAACTATCGATGGTCGTAAAATTGGCCCGAATTATCCGCCTTATATCATTGCGGAACTATCGGCTAACCATAATGGCGATATTAATCGTGCCTTTGCCATAATGGCAGCAGCGAAAGCCGCTGGTGCAGATGCGATAAAATTACAAACTTATACCCAAGATACCATCACCATGGATAGCGACGGTGATGAATTCCAGATCAAAGGTGGGTTGTGGCATGGACAAAGTTTATATCAGTTGTACAAAACCGCGCATATGCCGTGGGCATGGCATAAACCGTTATTTGCCAAAGCTAAAGAGTTAGGCATCACTATTTTTAGTTCGCCGTTTGATTTTACCGCGGTGGATTTATTAGAGCAGTTAGATGTCCCCGCCTATAAAATAGCTTCATTTGAAGTCATAGACCTGCCATTGATCAAACGTGTCGCCCAAACGGGTAAACCTATGATCATTTCCACCGGCATGGCTAATCAACAAGAGATAGCACAAGCAATCCAAACAGCTAAAGACAATGGTTGTAATGAGCTGGTGGTATTGCATTGCGTAAGTGGCTATCCAGCTCCCGCTGGGCAATATAATTTGCGTACCATCGCTGATATTAACCAGCGTTTTAATGTGCTCGCGGGTCTATCTGATCACACTATTGATAATGCGACCGCTGTGGTATCGGTGGCATTTGGTGCATGTATGATTGAAAAACACGTTACCCTAGATCGTAATGGCGGCGGCGCGGATGATAGCTTCTCACTTGAACCTGCGGAGTTGACGCAGCTTTGTGCTGATACTCATACTGCTTGGCAAGCACTCGGCAAAGTGAATTATGAAAGAACGGCTGCGGAGCAAGGTAATGTGCAATTTCGTCGTTCATTATATGTAGTCAAAGATATTGCTGCTGGAGAAGCACTTACCAGCGATAATGTTCGCAGTATTCGCCCTGGCTTTGGCCTTGCCCCAAAACATTATGAAACGGTTTTAGGCAAAGTCGCGAAGAATGCTATTGTGGGTGGTACGGCGCTACATTTTGATCTTATTGAATAACTTTTAATAAGTTTTAATATCTTTAATATCTTTAATATTCTTAATGCCTTTAATATCACTTTCAGTTCTCATCATGACTATTTAAATGCTAGCATTAACTTGTAGTTATAATTTAATGCTAGAATACCACTCAAATTACTTCCATCTATAATCAGGTCAACACCATGAACATTACCATTGCAGGTACAGGTTACGTTGGTTTATCAAATGCGGTGTTATTAGCACAGCATAATCGCGTGATAGCGTTAGACATTATTTCCGAAAAAGTGAATATTATTAATGCTAAGAAATCACCAATTGCAGATGCTGAAATTGAAGATTTTCTTGCTAATAAAGTACTTGATCTGATCGCGACAACGGACAAACAACTTGCCTACGGTAATGCTGATTATGTGATTATCGCGACACCAACTGATTATGACGTGGTGCACAACTACTTTAATACCAAATCTGTTGAAGCCGTGATTAAAGATGTCATGGCCATTAATCCAAACGCGATAATGGTGATCAAATCCACGGTACCCGTTGGTTATACCAAAGAAGTTAAACAGCGCCTTGGCTGTGATAACATCTTATTTTCACCTGAGTTCTTACGTGAAGGCAGTGCGTTATACGATAACCTCCATCCGTCACGTATTATTGTCGGTGAGCAATCTGAGCGCGCCGAAGTCTTCGCTGGCCTGTTAGTACAAGGTGCGATTAAAACCGATATCGATGTATTGTTTACTGATTCAACTGAAGCTGAAGCGGTAAAACTGTTCTCAAATACTTACCTTGCTATGCGTGTTGCTTATTTCAATGAACTGGATAGCTATGCTGAAGCGCATAATTTAGATACCCGTCAGATCATTCAAGGCGTGGGTTTAGACCCGCGTATTGGTAGTCATTATAATAACCCGTCATTTGGTTATGGGGGTTACTGCTTACCGAAAGATACTAAACAATTACGTGCGAATTACGAGAATGTACCAAATAGTTTAATTAGTGCGATTGTTGATGCTAACTCGACACGTAAAGATCATATTGCCGATGCCATTATTGCTAGAAATCCGCAAGTCGTCGGTATCTATCGCTTAATCATGAAGTCTGGTTCGGATAATTTCCGTGCTTCATCGATTCAAGGCATCATGAAGCGTATTAAAGCCAAGGGAATTAAAGTCGTGGTATATGAACCGGTATTAACCGAGAGTGAGTTCTTTAAATCTCCGGTGTTTACTGACCTAAATGAATTTAAAGCCCTGTCTGATGTTATAGTATCAAACCGTTTAGCCGATGAATTACTCGATGTAGCGGATAAAGTGTATACCCGTGACTTATTTGGTAATGACTAAGTTGGTAATGATTTAATTTTACCTTGATGAATAACAATATAAGAATTGTATTGATTAAAGTAAGCAGGCTGTTGCTGGCAGGGATAAAAACTAACCTCAAGCCCGCTTTAATCCAACATAAATGGATTTACCACGTGCCTTGCGTCTTTTCTCAATGCAATTAAGTCATAATAGAAGTGAAAAACACATGAAATATTTAATTACCGGCGCTGCTGGGTTTATTGGCTCGCGCTGTGCGGAGCTATTATGTCAACAAGGCCATCAGATTATTGGCGTTGATAACTTAAATGATTATTACGATGTAAATTTAAAACACGCGCGTTTAGCTAATGCGCAAAAATCTGAGTTATTTAGCTTTATTGAATTGGATCTGGCTGATCGTGATGCGGTATCGACGCTGTTTGCTGAACACCAATTCGATCGGGTGATCCACCTTGCCGCACAAGCGGGTGTGCGTTATTCCATTGATAATCCGATGGCGTATGCGGATAGCAACTTAACTGGCTTCTTAACCGTGTTAGAAGGTTGCCGAAATAACCAAGTGAAGCATCTCGTTTATGCATCATCAAGTTCAGTTTATGGTTTAAATAACAAAACCCCGTTTAGCACCAGTGATAGTGTTGACCATCCGATCTCGTTATATGCGGCATCGAAGAAATCCAATGAATTGATGGCGCATACCTATTCACACTTATACGGTGTGCCAACTACTGGATTACGTTTCTTCACTGTATATGGTCCTTGGGGCCGTCCGGATATGGCGTTGTTTAAGTTTACCAAGGCCATTATCGCCGGTGAAGAAATTGACGTGTACAACAACGGGGATATGTTACGCGATTTTACTTATATCGATGATATCGTTGCGGGTGTTTTACAAATTCAAGATGTAATACCAACACCGGATGCAGAGTGGAAAGTTGAAACGGGTAGTCCAGCCACCAGTAGTGCGCCTTATCGGGTTTATAACATTGGCCATGGTAGTCCGGTTAAATTAATGGACTATATTGAAGCACTAGAAGACTCACTCGGTATTAAAGCCAAGAAAAACTTTATGCCAATGCAGCCGGGTGATGTTTACGCTACCTATGCGGATACCCAAGATTTATTTGCAGCCACGGGTTATACATCGAAAGTAAAAGTTAAAGAGGGCGTGAAGGCCTTCGTTGATTGGTATCGCGACTTTTATAAAGTATAAAAAGTGCCACGTATAAAAATATAAAAAGTACAAAAGTACAAAAGTACAAAAGTACAAAAGGATAAAACTTTGAAACAAACTAAGATCACTAAAGCGGTAATTCCGGTAGCTGGTTTAGGTACTCGTATGTTACCTGCAACCAAAGCCATTCCAAAAGAAATGTTACCAGTGGCCGATAAGCCACTAATTCAATATATCGTTAACGAATGTGCGGCGGCGGGTATTACTGAGATCGTACTGGTTACTCATGCATCAAAAAATGCTATCGAGAACCATTTTGATACATCGTTTGAATTAGAGTCAACACTAGAACACCGTGTTAAACGTCAGTTATTAGCTGAAGTACAAGCGATTGCGCCAAAAGGTGTGACGATCATGCATATTCGCCAAGGTGTAGCGAAAGGCTTAGGCCACGCGGTATTGTGCGCAAAACCAATTATTGGCGATGAACCGTTTGCTGTGGTACTGCCAGATGTATTGATGGATGAAGTCAGCGCGGATTTAAAAACTGAAAACTTAGCCAGCATGATGCGCCGTTTTGATGAAACAGGATTTAGCCAGATCATGGTTGAACCTGTACCGATGAATTTAGTTTCGGGTTATGGTGTTGCTGATTGTGGTGGTGTTGAGCTTAAAGCTGGTGAATCGACGCCTATGACAGCCGTTATTGAAAAACCAGCGCAAGATAAAGCACCGTCTAATTTAGCCGTTGCCGGACGTTATGTATTACCATCTGCTATCTGGGATTTGTTAGCAAAAACGGCACCAGGCGCTGGTGACGAGATCCAATTAACAGATGCTATTGATGATCTAATGAAGTTAGAAACAGTAGAAGCTTTCCACATTAGCGGTAAGCTACATGACTGTGGTTCAAAACTTGGCTACATGAAAGCATTTATTGAATATGGTTTACGTCACCCTGAAGTAGGTGAAGACCTACAAGCGTTTATTAGTGGTTTGAAATAAGCGTAAGTGAATGTTTGAAGTTATAATGTAATGAAACCAAAGGGCAAGTAATTGTCCTTTGGTTCATTTAAATAGATATTAATCTAATTCAGTTTCTAACCAGTCAGAATCTAACTGCGCGAATGCCAATAGCAATTCAACTACCGCCGCATAAAAACCAAATTTATCACAATCCTTAACTTTCATTTCAAAATCACCTAACCAGTTAAGTAAGTGCGTCTGTAAGAAATCGTGCTGCAATGCAAAGTTAGCGCGGATCGCTTCTTCAGATTCAGAATCTAATGTTTTTAAGATCAAGTTGCCCATGAAGTCTAACTGAATAGCAATGTGATCCGCAGGCTCGCTGTATTTGTCACTGATATTGATGTTGTGCTGCTCTAATAGCGCAGTCATTTGTTGATACGCTTCTTGCATCAAATGACCATTTTCACTGGTGAATACTGACGCATACGGTGGCGCAGATGATTTGCTGTTGCCTAAAAAAATTTGCGCGTAATCGGCACATAATTCTAAACGTGCATCGTTACGTAGGTTGGCAGCCGCTAATGTGCTAATTAACTTTTCCGCAGAGACTGTTAATGCCGGTGTTGCAGCTAACCCTTGTAAGAAACCTTGGATTTCAGAGGACTGGTATTTGCCCAGTTGTTCGTCACTTAATTCTGCGGCTAGGGTTGTTGAAAGCCACCAGTAGATCTCTGAACGGGTCTGGCATAATTGCGTTAGTTCATCCATTGTCTTCTCCAAATAGGGTTGAGTACTGTTATTGGGCTGCATTATAGCGGAATTAATTTAACCGTGGAGTCAGTTTTGATCAAAGTTAATTTAAAATGCAGTGTTTTCACGCAAAATTGAAATTTTCTCAAGGCATTCTAGTAGGAAGTCGGCAACATTCACGTTACAATGTGCTCTAGTTTTGATTTACTAACTAAATTTTAGGTTTGCTCGTCAAATGTTAAACCTACCAATCAGATGTTAAGTTTGCTAACTAAATGTTAACTTAATAGACCAACTTGTATAATCTCAATCAGGAGAAAACGGATGTTTACACGTGATATGAATATAGCTGACTATGATGCAGAATTATGGGCAGCAATGACACAGGAAGTAACTCGTCAGGAAGATCATATCGAGCTTATTGCTTCAGAGAACTATACAAGCCCACGCGTAATGGAAGCTCAAGGTTCTCAGCTTACTAACAAGTATGCAGAAGGTTACCCAGGTAAACGTTATTATGGCGGTTGTGAGTATGTTGATATTGCTGAGTCTTTAGCAATCGAACGTGCAAAACAATTGTTTGGTGCTGATTACGCAAACGTACAACCACACTCGGGTTCACAAGCCAATGCTGCTGTTTACATGGCATTAGTTAAACCAGGCGATACTGTACTAGGCATGAGCCTTGCTCATGGTGGTCACTTAACACATGGTGCAAGCGTAAGCTTCTCTGGTAAAATCTACAATGCAGTTCAGTATGGTATCAACCCTGAAACTGGTGAACTAGATTACGCTGAAGTTGAAGCGTTAGCGATTGAACATCAACCAAAAATGATTGTTGCAGGTTTCTCTGCATACTCAGGCATTGTTGATTGGGCTAAATTCCGTGAAATCGCAGACAAAGTTGGTGCTTTCCTATTTGTTGATATGGCACACGTTGCAGGTTTAGTTGCTGCTGGTCTATATCCAAACCCAATGAAGCATGCACATGTTGTGACTACAACTACGCATAAAACATTAGGCGGCCCACGTGGTGGTCTTATCCTTGCGCAAGCAGATGAAGTGATTGAGAAAAAATTAAACTCAGCAATCTTCCCTGGTGGTCAAGGTGGTCCTTTAATGCACGTTATCGCTGCTAAAGCGGTTGCATTTAAAGAAGCGATGGAACCAGAGTTCGCTGTTTACCAACAAAATGTACTTGATTGTGCGAAAAGCATGGTTGCAGTATTACAAGAACGTGGTTTCAAAATCGTATCTAACGGTACTGAAAATCACCTGTTCTTAGTTGATCTGATTGGTAAAGAGTACTCAGGTAAAGACGCAGATGCGGCACTGGGTAATGCACATATCACAGTAAACAAAAACTCAGTACCTAACGATCCACGTTCACCATTTGTTACATCTGGTCTACGTATCGGTACGCCTGCACTTGCACGTCGCGGTATCCCAGCTGATAAAGCTGGCGAACTTGCGGGTTGGATGTGTGACGTATTAGACAACATGGGTAATGAAGAAGTAGCTGCAACAGTGCGTGCTAACGTACAAGCGCTATGTGCTGACTATCCGGTTTATAAATAGCCCTGTTTATAAATAGGCTGTATAGACAAAATTAATCCATAAGCCTAAGGGTTTTAAAAACTGGTTAATTTGTTAACCGTAAATGCTGTTTAACTTGAATAAAGTTAAGCTAGTCATTTACGGTTTTTTTATGCCTGAAACTCATCGTTTACCATTTCTCATACCTGCTCATACCCCAAATCATGCTATTTCCATGCTTTTTTATTGGCTCAGGATCGTATTATCAGCTGTCATAGCGCGCTGCTTTCGAGTGGCTATCAAGCCAATTTCATAGACCAAGGATGGGAAATATGATGAATAAGTTTATTCTAAAGCAAGTCGCTCAAAGCATACCTCAACAACTTGTTAAAAAAATCAGCATTGCGGCGTTTGTTGTTGCTATGACGGGCTGTAGCTCGGTAGAGGTATTAACTAAAACTGAAAATGGCGCTTCTTATGAATATGAACTTGGTCAATTAGATACCATAGATGTGGTGGATATGGCACAGGAGCACTGCGGTAAATACGGTAAAAATGCCGAGCTAACCAATCGTTATTCCGATGCGAATCGCATCTTCAATACGCTTATATTTAATTGTTCTTAGTCTGTTTATATCTTAACTGTGAGCCGAATTGAATAAAGGTGAGCACAGGTTCGCTAAATGTAGAGATAGTATTTTGATGCCTACCTTGTTGGTGTTAACATTATTGAAACATGTGATTCTATTTTGTGGTTAGGATATTCTTTGAATCAATAGCGAAAGCGACACTTGAGAAGGTCATCTCAAGTTAGAATAATGGATAGGGTGAGGTATAAAGGATGATGCTGAATTCAAAAAGTAATTATAAACGTTTATTATTAGCGTTAGTTTGTGGCTCGATGAGTTATGCAACATTAGCTAAAGTATACAGTTGGCGTGATGCCGATGGTGCGATGCATTATAGTCAGTTTCCACGTCAAATCGTGGAGAAAAATGCCGCGCAAAGCCGAGCTAGTCGTACACAAATAGATATGAATGATGTCGTCAAGGATTTGTCTGCTTCGAAGAAAGTCGCTAACTTACTCGATGGTCTTGATGATATTGTAGCCAATGCTAACGTTGAGCGTCAAATTGACAAGGTACTCACGCGCCGTGATCCGCAGTTGGTGTTAATTGAACTACAACTCGCCCGTCAACAAGTTGAGCAGCGCGCATTGCTGGTTGCTCAGCAGCACATTCTTAAACAACAACAAACGCTGGCTGCTATCAATAATGCTCAAATAAACAGAGTTGAAGCCAAGCAAGCGCCGAAACCAACCAATAAATTCTTAGTCGGTATCCAAAATAAGTTGAAGCGTCAGCAAATTGCAACGCGACCGCAATCAGTCTCTGTCGTTGAACCCAACAATGCCTTTTTAGCGGCGATTAAACGAAAATTGAATCGTAAGCAAGTCGCAGATAACCTAGGTGCGGGTCGTACTCCGGCAGCAGCATTAGCTCAATCTAACGCCGATATTAATGCGCACAGTCGGCGTACCACAACAGTGAAAAATAAAGAGTTAATACAGGGCGCAGATCAAATTAAAGCGATTGAAAATGAAATTAGCCACAGCCGTAAATCAAGCAAAGCGAAAACACCATCAGCAAAACAAGTTAACTCTGCGCTAATGCTAAGTCGATTAAGCTACAATCAGAAGGCGCGCTTGTCCTTATTAGGCGCGGGTATAAACCAACTTGATATGCAAGATATTGATGTATCGAGTCAATTTGTAAACGAAGTAAATCGTCACGCGGAATAAACCCGCAACAAATATCGTCGGTTTTTATCTTCTTAAAATAGGTATTAAAAACCGACTGATTATTCAACAATTTGTTAACTTATTTATTAATTCCACAAAATTACCTGCACTTTTCTGTACCCGCCTGCTGTTTAACGATAGACTCAGAATAATATTATTCAATAGGATTGTTTATGTTCTGTCCATTTTGTTCCGCGACTGAAACTAAAGTTATCGATTCTCGTCTTGTGGCTGAAGGCCATCAGGTGCGTCGCCGCCGTGAGTGTGCGAAATGTCATGAACGTTTTACTACCTTTGAAACTGCTGAATTAGTCATGCCACGCATCATTAAAACAGATGACAAACGCGAACCTTTTAACGAAGATAAATTGGTTAATGGTATTTATCGTGCGTTAGAGAAACGTCCGGTTGCCGCAGAGCAGATTGAGCTTGGTATTAATCAGATCAAATCAAGTTTAAGAGCCACTGGTGAGCGTGAAGTCGCATCAAGTTTTCTAGGTGAACTGGTCATGGACGTATTAAAAAAACTCGATAAAGTGGCTTATGTGCGTTTCGCTTCGGTTTATCGTTCTTTTGAAGATGTAAAAGAATTTAATGAAGAAATTGCCAAACTCGACAAATAATCCGATATCTGAGTCCTCATGACTATGCCAATCAAATCACGCACCGAGTTAAATCGACTAGTGGCAACACTCGCCTCAACAAGTCAGTTCAATGATACTGACGTACAGCATATGCAACGTGCGATCGCACTTGCAAAACAAGGCCGTTTTACTAGCGCGCCGAATCCCAATGTTGGTTGTGTGCTGGTTAAAGCAGAGCAAATCGTCGGTGAAGGTTTTCATTTACGTGCAGGTGAACCGCATGCAGAAATACATGCGTTAAATACTGCTGATACTGATGCACATGGCGCTGCTCACGGCGCAACTTGTTATGTGACATTAGAACCTTGTAGTCATTATGGTCGAACGCCGCCATGCGCAGCCGCCTTGGTTAAAGCACAAGTAGCTGAAGTTGTGATTGCCATGGTCGATCCGAATCCAAAAGTCGCAGGTAATGGCATCGCGATGTTAATTGCAGCGGGGATTAAGGTGCGTATTGGTTTGTTATCAGAACAAGCCCATGCACTCAATCCAGGCTTTATTCTCCGTATGCGCGAACAGCGTCCTTTTGTACGGTTAAAAATGGCAGCCAGCCTCGATGGACGTACCGCATTGAACAACGGCGAAAGTAAATGGATCACAGGTCCTGCTGCGCGTTCTGATGTGCAAGTTTACCGTGCTCAGGCCAATGCCATCTTATCAACCGCAAGCACTGTGATGATGGACGATGCGTCACTTAATGTACGTTATAGTGAATTAGGTGCAAGCCAAGCTGACTATCCACTCGACGATACATTTCGTGGCTTACTTGCTGAGCAACTCGATTCGGCAGATAAGCCCTTGGCTAAATCAAATCAGTCTCAGGTACGCCAGCCAATTCGTGTAATACTAGATAACCATCGTCGGCTCGATGCCCATATGGCCTCATCGGCGCCAGCGTTGCAGTTATTTGCTCAGCCCGGGCAGATACTATTAGTTAACGGTATTCAAAATATAGTTAATGGCATTGAAAATAATGCTAATGGTGTGGCCGATAATCCTGCCACAGCAGCGATATTAGAGAATGAATCAGTCTCACGAATTGAAATTGGCCAAGATAGTCTCCATAACATAGATCTAAACCAGTTAATGACGACGCTCGCCCAGCAGGATATTAATGAGCTGTGGGTCGAGGCGGGCGCAACGCTAGCTGGTGCATTACTTGAAAATAAGCTGGTGGATGAGATAATTATTTATCTAGCACCTAAGCTCATGGGTGATTGTGCCAGAGGCCTAGCAGTATTAAGCGAGCTAACTGAAATGGCGCAAGTGCCGAAATTTAGCTTTACCGATATCACGCAGGTCGGTGACGATCTTCGTATTACAGCCAAACCGGAATACTAATGTTTACAGGAATTATTGAAACCGTGGGTACGCTCACAGGTTTAACTCCGAAAGGAGCTGATGTGAGTATCACTGTCGACAGTGGTAAACTTGATTTAACTGATGTCAAACTCGGTGATAGTATCGCGACTAATGGTGTATGCCTGACGGTTGTTGAATTACTAAGCAATGGCTACCGTGCAGATGTGTCATTAGAGACGATTAAGCGCTCTGGTTTTGCGCATTACAAGATTGGTGATAAGGTAAACTTAGAAAAAGCGTTAACCTTAAGTACCCGTCTTGGTGGTCACTTAGTCAGTGGTCATGTCGATGGCGTTGCCGAGATTATTAAGATAGCCAAACTTGGTCGTGCGACTGAGTATTGGTTACAAGCACCGAATGAATTAGCCCGTTATATTGCCGAAAAAGGTTCAATTACCATTGATGGTATTAGTTTAACTATTAATGAGATTGACGGCGCTAAATTCAAATTGACGATCGTACCGCATACAGCGTTAGAAACAACCATAGAAAGTTATGTTGTCGGTCGTAAAGTTAATTTAGAAGTAGATGTTATTGCCCGTTATTTAGAACGGATCATGCTAGGTGATAAAGCGGCTGAATCAAGCACGCCTGAACAAGGTATCACCATGGATTTTCTTGCGAGTAATGGATTTTTAAAGTAAAACATCTATTCACGATCAATTTTTAGGTATCAATCAAGTAAGCGTTATAAGTTGATGTGCAGTATTGATTAAAGTAAGCCGGCTGTTGCTGGCAAGGATGCCAGCCTCAAGTCTTAGGCTTCTGATCCCAAGGATGGGTTTATGGCATGCCGGGCGTCTTTAATGAATACTGCCAATTTCACTCTAGCGTATGAATTTGATTGGTCGTAGTTTTTAATTTTTATAAAAGGGCTATGAGCATGGCACTAAGTCGTATTGAAGATATTATTGAAGACATCCGCCTAGGTAAAATGGTTATCTTGATGGATGATGAAGATCGCGAAAATGAAGGCGATTTGATCATGGCTGCTGACAAAGTAACGCCAGAAGCGATTAACTTTATGGCGACACACGGTCGCGGTCTAATTTGTCTAACGTTAACCAAAGCGCGTGTAGAAAAACTGCAACTGCCTTTGATGGTTCAAGACAATACGGCGCAATTCTCAACTAACTTCACCGTATCTATTGAAGCCGCTGAAGGCGTGACGACGGGTATTTCTGCAACAGATCGCGCTGTCACGGTATTATCAGCGGTTGCTGGCGATGCTAAGCCTGCGGATATTGTTATGCCTGGGCACATCTTCCCACTTGCAGCACAAGACGGCGGTGTATTAACGCGTGCAGGTCATACTGAAGCGGGTTGTGATCTTGCACGTCTAGCGGGTTGTGAACCAGCTGGTGTGATTGTTGAGATCTTAAAAGATGACGGTGAAATGGCGCGTCGTCCAGATCTTGAGATCTTCGCTGAAAAGCACGGTCTTAAATTGGGCACAGTGGCTGATTTAATTGAATATCGTAACACTAACGAAACTACCATCGAGCGTGTTGCTGAATGTAAATTACCAACTCAGCACGGTGATTTTGATTTAGTGACTTACCGCGATACCATTGATAATCAAGTACACTATGCGTTACGTAAAGGTGATGTTGTTGCCCAGCAGCCAACATTGGTGCGTGTGCATGTACAAAATACCATGACAGATATTCTGCATACCGACCGCGCAAGCAAGATCTCATGGTCACTTGATGATGCTATGGCACGTATCGGCACTGATGGTGGCGTAATGGTTATCTTAGGTAATGAAGAAAATTCTAACGATATCATTGAAAAAGTAAAACAATTTGCCCAAGAAGATAAAGGCGAAACACAGCCAAAAGCAAAATGGCAGGGAACATCGCGCCGCGTTGGTGTTGGTTCACAAATTTTAGCTGATATGGGCGTGTCTAAAATGAAGCTATTAAGCTCAGACAAACGTTACCATTCACTATCAGGCTTTGGCTTAGAAGTTGTTGAATACATCTCTAAATAAGTTTTAGCTTGTCACCTAATAAATTTCATAGATAGCCGTCGAAGAAGTTTTAGCGATAGTCGTAGAATAAGTTTGCTTGCTGACGAAAGCTTGGTACAATCCGAGCCCTTTCGTCAGTCGATTCTCAATAATTAAAATTGGCCGTAAATTACGTGCCGTGATATAGGATTTGTACACATGAAAATTATCGAAGGAAATGTTCCTGCTCCAGAAGCAAAAATTGCAATTGTTATCTCTCGTTTTAACAGCTTCATTAATGAAAGCTTGTTAGCCGGTGCTATCGATTCACTAAAACGTTTTGGTCAAGTTAGCGATGACAACATCACTGTTGTTCGTGTTCCTGGCGCTGTAGAATTACCGCTTATCGCTAAGCGTGTCGCTGCAACAAAACAGTTTGATGCGATTATTGCTTTAGGTACGGTAATTCGTGGTGGTACACCACATTTTGAATTCGTAGCTGGCGAATGTAATAAAGGTCTTGCTCAAGTTTCAATGGACTACGATGTACCTGTTGCATTTGGTGTTCTAACTACTGACACTATTGAGCAAGCAATTGAGCGTGCTGGTACCAAGGCTGGTAATAAAGGGTCGGAGGCTGCTCTAAGTGCACTTGAAATGGTGAATGTTTTGCATCAATTAGATGTATCATTGGAGAAAAAATGAAACCTTCGGAACGTAGTAAGGCACGTCAATTTGCCACACAAGCAATTTATCAATGGCAAATGACAAAAGAAACTGTTGCAAATATTGAACACCAATTTGTAACAGAACAAGATTTTAGCGACACAGATGCAACTTACTTTCGTGAGTTAGTATTAGGTGTAAGCTTAAATTCTGTAGAACTTGATGAGTTAATGTCACCATTCCTATCTCGTCCAATCGGCGATTTAGACTTGGTTGAGAAAGCGATTTTACGTCTTTCTACTTTTGAGCTAACTAAGCGTCAAGATGTACCTTATAAAGTTGTGATCAATGAATCTATCGAATTAGCGAAAGATTTTGGCGCTGAAGACAGCCATAAATTCGTTAACGGCGTATTAGATAAAATTGTAAGTAAATTGCAATTACGTTTGAAAAAATAATTTAATTATTTTCTTCAATGCAAAAAAGCTAGCACAGGTTGCTGGCTTTTTTTATGCCTAAAAAATACAATAGAAAGATTAACTTAAAGTACAATAATGGAAAGCAGTAAGACTATGGCGACAGGCGAGTTTGATTTAATTGGACAATATTTTACGAACAAATCGGTGTCACGCAATGACGTCATCGCGGGTATTGGTGATGACTGTGCCATTTTGTCTGTACCTGCAGGTAAACAATTAGTCGTGACCACAGATACCATGGTCAGCGGCGTGCACTTTCTTGCCGATGCCGATCCTGCCGATATCGCGCATAAATTAGTCGCTGTGAATATCAGTGATATTGCGGCGATGGGTGGTCAACCCGCTTGGGCTTCATTAGCATTAACCTTACCGCATTATGATAGTGTCTGGTTAAGTGCATTCAGCGATAGCTTGCATCAACAGTTACACAGTTATGGCGTCAGTTTGATTGGCGGCGATACCACCAAAGGCGATATGACGCTGAGCTTAACGCTACAAGGTTTTGTCGAGCAAGGTAAAGCCTTACGCAGACAAGGTGCGCAAGCCGGTGATTTAATTTATTGTAGCGGTACTATTGGTGATGCGAACGCAGGATTAAAGTTATTAATCGATGCCGATAATCGCACAAAGCTTGATGCTGAAAATAATGCACTTACAACAACTGATGAAGTAGTATTAACGGATAGCGAGAAAGCATTTCTAATAGCCCGCCATCAACGCCCAACCGCGAGAGTGACTACTGGTAAAGCATTAGTCGGCATTGCCAATAGCTGTATTGATCTCTCTGATGGCTTAGCGTCAGATTTACAGCATATACTTAAAGCTTCAAGCCGTGCGCGTGGCGTGACGCTGTCGGCAAATATTGAACTATCTGCATTACCGTTATCCAACGCATTGCAAACTTATGTAAGTAAAGCGTTATGGCCGCAATATGCACTTGCTGGCGGTGATGATTATGAATTACTATTTACTGTATCAGCAGAAAATAAAGCCAAATTAGAACAAGTCATGGCTGACAGTAACTTACCTTGTACGCAGGTTGGTGCGATTATAAGTACTGAAACAACAGAATCACAAATTAACTATTATAATGATAAGCAATTAACAACGCTCGCTTTGCAAGGATGGGATCACTTCCAATGAAAAAAGATTTTTTATCGCCTGAATTACAAAAATTAAATTATGCTAACCCAGTGCATTTAGCTGCGGTTGGTTTTGGTAGTGGTTTGATGCCAAAAGCACCTGGCACCATGGGTACACTTGCTGCTATTCCATTGTATTTGTTAATGACCAGTGTATTGGAATTAGGTTTATGGCAGTACATCGCTATTGTGGCGTTAGCATCGGTTATTGGTGTGTATATTTGCGCAAGTGCCAGTAAAGCCATGGGCGTACATGATCATGGCGCTATCGTCTGGGATGAATTTGCCGGTTATGGTATTACCATGATTGCAGCGCCGCAAGGCTGGATGTGGGTTATTCTTGGTTTTGCACTATTTCGCTTCTTTGATATTGTTAAACCCGGTCCAATTGGCTGGTTAGATAAAAATACTCACGGCGGTTTTGGCATTATGATTGATGATGTACTGGCGGGTGTGTTCGCTTTAGCTGGTGTTCAGCTTGTTGCATATATAGTATTGTAAATCAAACTAATACTGGTGTTTAGTGCTGGTATTGTTGAATCTTAATTGCCGTTTAATCTATTTTAATAGGTTGAATGGCGTGTAAAACACTGATTGATGAATCTTTATTAAAACAGTGTTTATTTTTATAAAATGTCAATTTATTACCCGCTTAAATGATACAACCATTTATTTGACTGTGTTATTAGTCTAAATCGCTAAATTACACTGGTTTAATTTTCGTCAATACTCAGTGATAGTCCCAATTTTACAAAATTCGTGAGTTTAATCACATTTAGTCATCTATTCTGCTTCCATCCTCCTGGTTTTTATCGTTATTCCTTTTTGTTATCTATTAGTTCTTTGAATTATAAGCATTATTTTCAATGTTCGCTTAGTTAAACTATATTTTATCTTTGCAGTATAACTTTAATCCATTGTTACATCGGTCATTTTTAATTGCTCAGGCAGCTGATCTGACTGTTGTAGTGGATAATCTCGTGGTGTTGTCATTAGTTATTACTTTGTCAGAGGTTTACATCACTGCGCTAAAAACGTAATTTCTGTGTGAAAACTATAATTCGCGGACAATGTATCTGCAAAAATGGCGTTAACTCCAATCTAGTCTAGTATCTGCAGTTAACGTTATCAACATCGCATAATGGAGCAAGGCATGAATAAAGGGAAAGTCGCGTTATCGCTATCTATCGCCAGTATTATCACGTTAGGTTTAAGTGGTTGTTCAGACGATAAAGCAGCGAAAGATTCATCTTCAGTAGCAGCTAAAAAACCAGTTTCTTTTGTATATTGTTCAGAAGCAAGCCCAGAAGGCTTCAATCCTGCATTATTTACTACAGGCACAACGTTTGATGCATCATCAAAAACTATCTTTAACCGTCTGGTTGAATTTAAACTCGGTACAACAGAAGTTATTCCTGCACTAGCAGAAAGCTGGGAAGTATCAGAAGACGGTTTAGTTTATACATTTAAATTACGTCACGATGTACCATTTCATACGACGACAGACTTTACCCCGACTCGTTCATTTAATGCTGATGACGTTATCTTCTCATTTGATCGCCAAGGCAATGCCGAAAATCCTTATCATAAAATTTCTGGTGGTTCATACGAATACTACAATGCAATGAGCATGGGTTCATTAATCAAAGAAATTAACAAGGTAGATGAATACACAGTTCAGTTCGTGCTTAATCAACCTGAAGCGCCTTTCATTGCTAACTTAGCGATGGACTTTGCATCAATCATGTCAGCAGAACAAGCGAAAGTATTCCTTGAAAAAGGCATGGCAGCACAACTTGACGTAATGCCTTCAGGTACGGGTCCATTTGCGCTACAACAATACCAAAAAGATTCACTTATTCGTTATGCGGGTAACGCCGATTATTGGGGTGGTGCACCGGCTATTGACCGTTTAGTATTTTCGATCACACCAGATGCATCGGTACGTTTTGCTAAACTGCAAAACAATGAATGTCAGGTCATGGCATTCCCAAATCCATCAGATCGTAAAATGATGGAAGAAGATAAAAACATTAACTTACTTTCTCAAGAAGGTCTGAACATTGGTTACCTTGCGTTTAACGTCAACAAAAAACCATTTGATGATGTACGTGTACGCCAAGCGTTAAACATGGCTGTGAACAAGCCTGCGATCATTGATGCAGTATTCAATGGTTCTGGTAAAGCGGCAACAAACCCAATTCCACCAACAATGTGGTCTTATAATACTGATATTAAAGATTATGAATTCGATTTAGTTAAAGCGAAAGCATTACTTGCTGAAGCTGGCTACCCAGATGGTTTTGAAACTAATATTTGGGCAATGCCAGTACAACGTCCATATAACCCGAACGCACGTCGTATGGCTGAGATCATGCAGTCTGATTGGGCTAAAGTTGGCGTTAAAGCGAAGATTGTGACGTTTGAATGGGGCGAGTACCTAAAACGCGCGTCGAAAGGCGAGCATGAAACTATCCTACTGGGTTGGACTGGTGATAATGGTGACCCAGATAACTTCCTAGCGGTATTACTTGGTTGTGACGCTGTTGGCGGTGCTAACCGTTCTATGTGGTGTAACGCTGAATTTGATGCATTAGTTAAAGAAGCTAAAACAACGGCAGACCAAGCGGTAAGAACTGACTTGTACGAAAAAGCACAAGTAATCTTCAAACAGCAAGCGCCGTGGGCAACGATTGCACACTCGGTTGTATTTGAACCAGTACGTAAAGAAGTTAAAGGTTACGTGATTGATCCACTTGGTGGTCACAACTTCTATAGCGTTAGCTTAGAAAAGTAAGTTCACTCAATGCAGAAACCTCAAGTGCTAAGCCTAATAAGCGTATAACGCGTACTTGAGCGTTTTGGATAGCGTAAGCCAAGGTTAATCCATAAGTGATTAACCTTGGCTTTATTGATAACCTTTTAAAGACCCTCAGAGTTTTCTATGTTCCAATTTATTTTAAAGCGACTAGGTACTGTGATCCCGACCTTCTTCGGCATTACTTTGCTTACTTTTACGCTCATTCATATGATCCCCGGTGACCCGATCGAAATCATGGCGGGTGAACGTGGTATCTCACCAGAACGTCATGCAATCTTGTCTGCTGAGCTGGGTTTAGATCAGCCAATCTGGAAGCAATATTTTTCTTATGTAGGTGGTATCCTGCAAGGCGATCTAGGTAACTCTCTGGTAACCAAAAAACCAGTTGTAGAGGAATTCTTCGAGTTATTCCCTGCGACCGTTGAGCTGGCCTTTTTAGCCGCGCTATTTGCTATTTGTATTGGCTTACCCGCCGGTATTATTGCTGCAGTAAAACGTGGTTCGATATTTGATCATACTGTTATGGGAGTGTCACTGACGGGTTATTCAATGCCGATCTTCTGGTGGGCATTACTGTTGATGTTAGTATTCTCAGTGAATCTGGGCTGGACGCCGGTTTCTGGGCGTATTGATGTGTCACTGTGGATCGATCACGTCACCGGTTTCATGCTGATTGATTCGTTATTATCAGATGAAGTGGGCGCGTTTGGATCTGCTATTCATCACCTCATTCTACCGTCTATTGTATTAGGTACCATTCCACTGGCTGTTATCGCCCGTATGACGCGTTCTTCAATGTTAGAAGTGTTGGGTGAAGATTATATCCGTACTGCACGTGCGAAAGGCCTAGCGCCTTGGCGTGTCATTGTTATCCATGCGCTGCGGAATGCCTTAATTCCAGTGATCACTGTGATTGGTCTGCAGGTCGGTATCCTATTATCCGGCGCCATCTTAACTGAAACTATTTTTGCTTGGCCAGGTATTGGCAAATGGTTAATTGAATCCATTGGCCGCCGTGATTACCCCGTAGTACAAGGCGGTATTTTAATTATTGCCACATTAATCATCTTAGTTAACTTACTGGTAGACATTATCTACGGTGTGGTTAATCCACGTATTCGTCACGCGAAATAAGATACAGGGTACAAGGAATAAAAGATTATGAGTGAAGTTTCAAATAATGCGCCAGTGATTGAACTGCGACCGTTAACGCCATTACAAGAATTTTGGAAATATTTTAGTACCAATAAAGGCGCCGTTGTGGGTCTGGTTTATATCGCAATGATGATTTTCGTTGCTGTGTTTGCAGATTTAATTGCCCCTTATTCACCGATTGAACAGTTCCGTGATGCGCTACTGCAGCCACCATCATGGACTGGCGGTTATCTGTTGGGTACCGATGCGGTTGGTCGTGATATTTTATCGCGTTTGATTCACGGCGCGCGTTTATCGCTGTTTGTAGGTATGTTAGTGGTGACCTTATCACTGGGTATCGGCATCTTATTAGGTCTGGTTGCTGGTTATTATCGTGGTCGTATTGAAACCGTGATAATGCGTTTAGTTGACATCATGTTAGCCATGCCAAGCCTATTATTAGCGATTGCGATTGTGGCTATTATGGGACCTAGCATTGTGAATGCATCGATTTCGATTGCCGTGGTATCGATTCCACACTATGTGCGCTTAACCCGTGCATCAACTATGACTGAAATGAGCAAAGACTATGTCATCGCTTCGCGTATTGCCGGTGCTGGTCCACTGCGCATCATGTTTAATGCGGTATTACCAAACTGTTTAGCACCGCTGATCGTACAAGCAACATTGGGTTTCTCCAATGCAATTCTAGATATGGCAGCACTGGGTTTCCTTGGTTTAGGTGCTCAAGCGCCAACAGCTGAGTGGGGCACCATGCTAGCGGACGCACGTCAATATGTACAAAGCGCATGGTGGGTTGTTACCTTCCCTGGCGTGACAATCTTGTTAACCGTATTAGCATTTAACTTAATGGGTGATGGTTTGCGTGATGCACTTGATCCTAAATTGAAACAGTAAGAGGTTGGTTTATGTCACTGTTAGAAATTAAAAACTTATCAGTCACATTCAGCGGCTTCAGAGCGGTTGATAACATTAGTTATAGTGTTGATAAAGGCGAGATCCTCGGTATTGTTGGCGAATCTGGCTCAGGTAAATCAGTGAGTTCGATGTCTATCATGGGCTTAATTGACCATCCGGGAATCGTTACTGCAGATAGTTTGTTGTATGAAGGTCAAGACCTGTTAACTATGCCTGAAAAGCGCCGACGTCAATTGACGGGTGCTGATATTTCGATGATATTCCAAGACGCGATGACCAGTTTGAATCCGTGTTTCACGGTAGGTTATCAGATCATGGAAACATTGAAAGTACACCAAGGCGGTAGTAAATCAGCACGTAAAGCACGGGCGATTGAATTATTGGATTTAGTCGGTATTCCGGCACCGGAAAGTCGTTTGAATGTCTATCCACATCAACTGTCTGGCGGTATGAGCCAACGTGTGATGATTGCCATGGCATTGGCCTGTGATCCGAAACTATTAATTGCAGATGAACCAACAACCGCATTGGATGTAACTATTCAAGCGCAGATTATTGACCTGCTGGTTGACCTGCAGAAGAAAAATAACATGGGCCTGATCCTTATTACTCATGATCTAGCCTTGGTTGCTGAAGTGGCTGATCGTGTTGTGGTGATGTACGCCGGGCAGATTGTAGAAACAGGCAAAGCTGAGGAAGTATTTAAACATCCTAAGCACCCGTACACTCAAGCTTTGCTCGCCTCATCACCAGAGTCGGCCATCGGTAAATCTCGCCTTGCGGCCTTGCCAGGTGTGGTTCCTGGTGCATATGACCGTCCTGTTGGTTGCCTGCTTAATCCACGTTGCCCGTATGCAATCGATAAGTGTCGCACCGAAGAGCCAGGCGCACATGAAAGCCCATTAGGTCAGGTTAAATGTCATACGCCGTTAACTATCGAAGGGAGACCTGCAGCATGAGTGACGTTGTAAGTACCAATACTGCAGAGCAACAACCGTTATTAAAAGCGGTTGATCTGAAAAAACATTATCAAGTATCACAAGGTTTCCGTAAACCGGATGCGACAGTAAAAGCGCTTGATGGCGTATCATTTACGTTAGACGCAGGTAAGACGTTAGCGATTGTAGGCGAGTCAGGTTGTGGTAAGTCAACGCTAGGGCGTTTGCTGACGATGATTGAAACGCCTACCCATGGTGAGATTGATTTCCAAGGTCAAGATTTATTGAGAATGGATAAAGACACATTCAAAGTATTGCGTCAAAAAATCCAAATCGTATTTCAAAACCCATATGGTTCGCTAAACCCACGTAAAAAAGTGGGACAAATTTTAGAAGAGCCATTAGAGATCAATACCAAGTTAACGAAAGCCCAGCGTAAAGAGAAATCCATGGCGATCATGGCGAAAGTAGGCTTGAAGACCGAGCATTACGACCGTTACCCGCATATGTTTTCGGGCGGTCAACGTCAGCGTATCGCCATTGCCCGCGGTTTGATGCTAGATCCAAACGTGGTTGTGGCAGATGAACCGGTATCAGCACTGGATGTATCGGTACAAGCGCAAGTATTAAACTTGATGATGGATTTACAAGACGAGTTGAACTTAAGCTATGTATTCATCTCACATGATTTATCTGTGGTCGAACACATTGCCAATGAAGTTATTGTGATGTATCTGGGCCGCGTTGTTGAGCACACGACGAAAGAAGAGTTGTTTGCTAATCCACGTCATCCGTATACCCAAGCTTTACTATCCAGTACTCCGCAGCTAAATCCGGAACACCGTCGTGAACGTATTAAGCTGGTGGGTGAGTTACCATCGCCACTTGATCCACCGAAAGGTTGTGCTTTCCATGCACGCTGCCAGTTTGCTAATGAACGTTGTAATGTCGAACAACCGACATTAGTTAAATATGGTAAATCGTTAATTGCTTGTCATGCTGTTGAAGAGCAACGTATTTAGCCCTAATGTAGGCTAAGCCATTAGACTAAATAAAAAAGGCTCTACTTGATGTGAATCGAGTAGAGCCTTTTTATTAGCTATCGTTTGTAATGATGAAGATTACAGCGCAATAAACGCCTTAATACTGGCTTCAATACCTATATCATCTAGGCCAAGTTCAGCGTAGATTTCATCTTGGGTACCTTGATGAATGAATTTGTCTGGCAGACCTAAGTTTAATGTTGGTGTCATTAACTTATTCGCCATCAAGTATTCATTCACACCAGAACCTGCACCACCCATGATAGCGCCATCTTCGATAGTGACTAAGATATCATGAGTCTTCGCCATTATAGTTAATAGTGCTTCGTCTAACGGTTTAGCAAAGCGCATATCAACAACCGTGGCATTTAAGCGTTCAGCCGCTGGAATAGCGTTATGCATTAAGGTACCGAAACATAAGATCGCCACTTTTTCACCTTGACGACGGACAATACCTTTACCGATTTCAAATTCAGTAAATGCTTGTTCAACATCAACGCCAGTACCGCTGCCACGTGGATAACGTACCGCAGCAGGACCATTATATTGGTAACCAGTATGCAGCATTTGACGACATTCATTTTCATCACTTGGCGTCATGATCACCATTTTCGGGATACAACGCATAAAGCTAATATCAAACGCACCTTGGTGAGTTTGACCATCTGCGCCGACAAGACCTGCACGGTCAATGGCAAACAAGACCGGAATATCTTGGATCGCGACATCGTGAATCAGCTGATCATAACCACGTTGTAAAAACGTTGAATAGATAGCCACAACGGGTTTATGACCACCAATAGCGAGACCCGCAGCAAACGTAACGCAGTGCTGTTCGGCAATCGCCACATCAAAATATTGTTTTGGGTAAGTTTCAGAGAACTTGATCATACCCGAGCCAGCGCCCATCGCAGGTGTCACTGCAGCAAGCTTTTTATCTGTAACCGCTACGTCACATAACCAATTACCAAAGATCTTTGAGAAAGTTGGTTTTGACGGTGCTGCAACAGGTAAAGTATCTTCTTCTGGGTTGAATTTAGGCACTGCATGGTAACCAAGCTGATCTTGTTCAGCTGGCGCATAACCTTTACCTTTCTTGGTGACCACGTGTAAAAATTGTGGGCCTTTCAGGCTGCGCATATTACGCAATGTTTCAACTAAACCGTTAACATCATGGCCATCAATTGGGCCGATATAGTTAAAACCGAATTCTTCAAATAAAGTGCTGGGTACTACCATGCCTTTTAAGTGCTCTTCAGCGCGACGCGCAAGCTCCTTAATTGGTGGAATACCTGAGAGTACTTTTTTACCATTTTCACGAAAACTAGAGTAAATATCACCAGACAATAGTTTGGCTAAATGTTTATTCACCGCGCCAACGTTTTCTGAAATCGACATATCGTTATCATTTAAAATAACCAGTACGTCTTTATTGATATGACCGGCGTGATTTAGCGCTTCAAACGCCATACCACCGGTAATCGCACCATCGCCAATAATCGCCACAGTTTTACGATTTTTATCTTCTTGATCAGCAGCGACTGCAAGGCCGAGAGCTGCACTGATTGATGTCGATGAGTGACCAACATTCAGGTGGTCGTATTCACTCTCATCGCGCCAAGGGAAGGGATGTAATCCGCCTTTTTGACGAATAGTCGACATGCGATCACGACGACCGGTTAAAATTTTGTGCGGGTAAGCTTGATGACCTACATCCCATAATAATTTGTCGTATGGGGTATTGTAGACATAATGCAGGGCAACCGTTAATTCAACAACGCCTAAACCGGAAGCAAAGTGACCGCCACTTTTACCTACTGATTGTAATAAATAGCTACGCAGTTCATCACACAGGTCATCGAGACGATCTGCGGGTAATTGACGCAACTCTTCTGGAATGTCAGCTAATGCCAATGTAGGGTAATTCGAAATATCTAAGCTCATAATTTTTATAATTTTTATACTTTGTTAGAATCTGTTATTTATTTCGCTCGATGATGTACTGCGTAAATAATGCGAGAGTGGTCGTATCATGCGGAATCGTTTCTAAGGCGAACATCGCTTGTTGATACAGGGCTTGGGCTTTTTCTTGTGCCCCAGCTAAACCAAGTAATGCCGGATAAGTTGATTTATTTAATTCAACATCCGAGCCTTGTGGTTTGCCCAGCGTTTCAGTATCGCTGATTATATCAAGAATGTCATCTTGCACTTGGAATGCTAAGCCGATAGCGTTAGACCATTTATCTAATGCCGCTAATAATTCAACCGAGCAATGTGGTGATGCCAGAACACCGAGTTTTGCTGCGCAATTAATAAGTGCACCAGTTTTATTATTATGAATAGCTTCAAGTTGAGTCAATGACACCTGTTTATCGGTTGCGGCTAAATCCATCGCTTGGCCGCCACACATACCGCGATAACCACTGGCTTGAGTCAGTGATTTTAACATCGCTAAACGATTCTTTTCAGCTTCAGGCGAGAGTGCACAATCCAATAATAGTTCGAATGCGAAAGGCTGCAATGCATCCCCCGCTAAGATAGCCGTTGCATGATCGAATTTGATATGGCAAGTCGGTTGACCGCGACGTAAATCATCATCGTCCATGGCCGGTAAGTCATCATGAATTAATGAATAGGCATGAATAGATTCGATTGCAGCGGCAGGGCCATCAAGATCGCCAAGATTAACACCGAGCATTTCACCTACAGTATATACGATCACCGGGCGAATACGTTTTCCGCCTTGTAATAGACCATACTCCATCGCAGCGGCAAGCTGAGTATTATGTATTGGTAACAAGTTTATTTGCTGCTGCAAGTAATCATTGATACGGCCTTGATATAAGGCGATTGAATTTGAAAGCTGCACTATTTAATTACTACTGTCAGAATTGAAGGGAGCAAGTGTTTGCTGGTCACCGTTGGCGAGTAATATTGCTACTTGCTGTTCAGCATGCTGCAGTTTTTGCGAGCTTGCACGGGTTAAACTAATACCACGTTCAAATTGTTTTAACGCATTATCAAGTTCACAATCACCTTGCTCTAAGCTGTTCACAATTGTCTCTAACTCTGCAATAGACGCCTCAAACGTCATATTTTCTGGTTTTTTTACCGCCATCGGGTATCCCTCTGATAATATACTCGGGTATTATACCCAAGTTAATAAGGTATATACAGCTTAACTGTGAGATGACAACGATAAGTAAGACAAGATCACTTAAGATATTTACTTGCTTGCCGATATAGTTCAATGAATACACTCGCTAGAAATATGATGATAATTTGCTTGAGATGGGGAATGTTGTGGATTTAGCAACTTTAATAGGATTACTCGGCTCGTTTGCCTTTGTCGTAATGGCAATGGTGCTGGGCGGCGACATCGCGATGTTTATTGATACACGGTCGATATTAATTGTATTTGTCGGTTCACTGTTTGTGGTATTGATGCATTTTAATTTTGGCCAGTTTTTAGCCGCGGCAAAAATTGCACTAAAAGCATTTATGTTCAAAATTGATAAACCAGAAGATTTAATCGAACAAGCGGTAGAAATGGCCGATGCAGCACGTAAGGGCGGTTTTTTGGCGCTTGAGGAGGCTGAAGTAAAGAATGAATTCATGCAAAAAGGTATCGACTTATTAGTCGATGGCCATGATGCAACCGTTGTCAGCCAGACATTGCAAAAAGATATTAAATTGACCAAAGCACGCCACAAAAGCGGTATTCACGTCTTTACTATGATCGGCGAAGTTGCGCCGGCGATGGGGATGATCGGTACCTTGGTTGGCCTGGTTGCTATGTTATCAAACATGGATGATCCTAAATCCATTGGTCCGGCGATGGCGGTTGCTTTATTAACGACCCTATATGGCGCCATTTTTGCCAATATGATGGCGATCCCAATTGCGGGTAAATTGAAACTCCGTTCTGAAGAAGAAATGTTGAATAACACCTTAATTATGGATGCTATTTTAGGTATTCAAGAAGGCCGTAACCCAAGGGTAATCGAAAGCTTATTAAAGAATTACCTCAATTCATCAAAACGTGAAGTGGGCAATTCTGAAGTTTAGTTTTCGCTATTAATGATAGCTTGCATTGATAGTTTAGTAAGTCGTTTTAGTCAGTAGATAGCTTAGTCAGTAGATAGTTTCGTGAGTAGAGAGATACCCTATGTCAGATGAATGTGATTGCCCACCCCCAGGGCTACCTGCGTGGATGGGAACATTTGCCGATTTAATGAGCTTGTTAATGTGCTTCTTTGTCTTACTACTGTCATTTTCAGAGATGGATGTGGTGAAATTTAAGCAGATTGCTGGCTCGATGCAGTTTGCCTTTGGTGTCCAAAATCAGATTGATGTAAAGAATATTCCCAAGGGCACCACGGTTATCGCTCAGGAGTTTCGTCCCGGTCGTCCGGACCCAACGCCGATTGAAACCATCATGCAGCACACCATCGATAATAGTGAAGCAGAACTGGATTTTAAAGACGGTGAAGAGCAAGACGCTGGTGGTAAAAATAAACAAGCAGAGGACAATAATGGTGGTAAATCACCAGAAACCTCAACCCGTGATAATACCCCAACAGAAAAAATAGAAGTAACCGAAGATACCAGTGAGTTAGTTAAAGCATTAGCCGAAGCACTAAAAGAAGAAGTGGAAAGTGGTGGGGTTGAGGTCGAAAACCTCGGTCAACAAATCATAATCCGGATCAATGAAAAAGGTTCATTTCCTGCGGGTTCGGCTTTTTTACAACCGCGTTTTCGTCCTGTGATCCAAAAGGTAGCGCAACTATTAGCAACAATTCCGGGCATTATTACGATTGCAGGGCATACTGGGAAAGAGCAGTTACATTCAGAACTCTATCGTTCGAAGTGGGACTTATCGAGTCAGCGTGCTGTGTCAGTTGCCCATGAGATGTTAAAGGTTAAAGATTTCACTGAAAATCGTTTGATTGTACAGGGCATGGCAGATACCCAACCTTTAACGGATGTTAAAAGTGAATTACGCCGAAACCGTCGTGTTGAAATCGGCATAATGCAAGGTAAGGCGAAACTATCTGAGCCGTTGGATGTAGTTAGATAGGGTTAAGTAAGAAGTTAGAGAGGCTCGCAACGTGGATTGTCACATGTTGCGAGCTTTTTTTTGGCTATTGATCCCGCGGGTAGTATTAACCCATAAGTATTAACACTGGCTAATTATTGAGTATGTATTCCAATAAGGGCTAATTAAGTATATTAGGGTCACAATTAAACACTTAATCTTAACAATTGTCGTATTGTAGGTATTAACGGTTGTCGATTGATGATAGTTTAGAATATCTAGCAATTAAATGAATTAATTGCTATTGTAAATACTACTCCTTTAGAGATGCTTGATATTGCAATTCAACAATAATTGAAATATAAAACAAATTTAAAGGTCATGGATGTAATTGTCGTACTGGAGTTGTACATGTTAAAGAATAAAATCACCCAATCATTATTATTAAGCGCAGGTCTTGCGTTTGCTGCCACTTCCCTCACTGCCACTGCTGCTGAAGTTCCTGCCGGTGTTAAGCTTGCTAAAAGCCAAGAGCTTGTTCGTGGTAACGGCACTGAAGTTGCGTCGTTAGACCCACAAAAAGTGGAAGGTGTTCCTGAATCGCATGTATTACGTGATTTACTTGAAGGTCTTGTAAACCAAGATGCAAATGGTATTACTATTCCAGGTGTGGCTGAACGTTGGGAAACTAAAGATAATAAAGTATTTACTTTTTACCTACGTAAAGATGCGAAATGGTCGAATGGCGATGCTGTAACGGCTGATGATTTTGTATATAGCTTCCAACGCGCGGTTGATCCTGCCACTGCTTCACCTTATTCATGGTATCTAGATATGACTACCATGGTAAATGCTTCTGATATCATCGGCGGTAAAAAAGACAAGTCTACTTTGGGTGTTAAAGCGATTGATGCCAACACATTTGAAGTAACGCTTGAAACTGCGGTACCTTATTTCGTTAAGATGATGGCTCACACAACGATGAAGCCAGTGCATAAAGCAACCGTAGAAAAATTCGGTGACAAATGGACTAAACCAGAAAACTTCGTTGGTAACGGTGCGTTTGTTGTGAACAAATGGGTTGTGAACGAACGTCTAGTGCTTACGCGTAATGAACAATATTGGGATAATGCGAAAACAGTTTTAAATAAAGTAACTTACTTACCAATTGAAAACCAAGTTGCGGAAATGAATCGTTTCCTATCTGGTGAAATTGACTTTACTTACGAACTGCCAAACGAGCATTTCCGTCGTTTACAGAAAGAACATGCAGAGTCGGTAGCAATCAAAGGTAACTTGTGTACTTATTACTACAACTTCAATACACACAAACCACCATTTGATGATGTACGTGTACGTAAAGCGATCTCTTATTCTATTGACCGTAATATCATCGCCAACGCGATTCTTGGTCAAGGCCAGAAACCAGCTTACTTCTTAACGCCTGAAATCGTTGCAGACTTTAGCCCTGAGATTCCTGCTTATGGCAAAATGACGCAAAAAGAACGTAATGAAAAAGCGAAAGAATTGTTAGCGGAAGCGGGTTACAACAAATCAAACCCACTAGAATTCAGCCTATTGTATAATACGTCAGAAAATCACAAGAAAATTGCAGTTGCAATTGCGTCTATGTGGAAGAAAAACTTAGGTGTATCGGTAATACTTGAAAACCAAGAGTGGAAAAGCTACCTAGAAACGAAAAAGCAGGGTGATTTTGAAGCCGCTCGTGCTGGTTGGTGTGGCGATTATAATGAAGCATCGACATTCACTTCATTAATGGAAGGCAGCAACACGACTGGTGGTATCCACTATAAGAGCGCAGCATACGATAAGCTGACAAAAGATGCAGTGAAAGCAACATCTGAAGCGAAACGTCAAGAGTTGTATTATGCTCAAGAAGCACTATTAACGAAAGACATGCCAATCGCGCCTATCTATCAGTACGTTACTGCACGTTTAGTTAACCCACATGTGGGCGGCTATGCGGAAAATAACGCACAAGATCAACTTTACTCTAAAGATATGTACATCATCGCTGAGTAATAGTTTTCCATACTATTAATTTTTAGATATCAACTGCATGCGGTATCACGCATGCAGTCTTCTTCATTTTTAAATTGTCATAGATTGAGTTAGATTATGCTTAAATTCATCTTAAAACGAATTCTAGAAGCAATACCGACGATGCTGGTATTGATCACCGTGTCTTTTTTCCTTATGCGTTTTGCCCCTGGCAGCCCATTTTCAAGCGAGAGAACGCTGCCGCCACAAGTGATGGCAAATATTAATGCGAAGTATGGTTTAGACAAGCCAGTACTTGAGCAATACACCACATACCTTACTAATGTCATTCAAGGTGACTTAGGCCCTTCTTTTAAATACAAAGATTTTACCGTAAATGAACTGGTTGCTTCGGCATTACCGGTATCAGCAAAAATTGGTGCTTTCGCCTTTGTATTCGCACTGGTATTCGGCGTCTTCGTCGGCACCATAGCTGCTTTAAATCAGAATACGTGGTTAGACTACAGTATTATGTCAACGGCCATGATCGGGGTGGTACTGCCTTCTTTTGTGCTCGCACCCGCGCTTATTTACTTATTTTCGATTGATCTTGGCTGGTTCCCTGCTGGTGGTTGGCTTGATGGTTCACTGAAATACATGGTTTTACCGGTATTAGGTATGTCGATGTTATATGTTGCTACTTTCGCGCGAATTACCCGCGGTAGCATGATTGAAACCATGAACAGTAACTTTATTCGTACTGCGCGTTCGAAAGGGTTGAGTTTCCCATACATCGTAATGAAACATGCATTGAAACCAGCGATGTTACCTGTGGTTTCATATATGGGTCCTGCTTTCGTTGGTATTATCACGGGTTCAGTGGTTATCGAAACAATTTTTGGTTTACCAGGGATTGGTAAGCTGTTTGTAAACGCGGCATTTAACCGTGATTATTCTTTGGTTATGGGTGTCACGATCCTCATCGGATTCTTGTTTATCTTATTCAATGCAGTAGTGGATATTCTACTTGCTTATGTTGATCCGAAAATTCGTTACTAAGGGATTAGGTATGTTATCTAAAACAGCAAAAGTCGAAGCGTTAAACAACTTCTCGACAAATTTAGAGATTGAAGGCCGTAGTTTGTGGCAGGATGCGCGTATTCGATTTATGCGTAATAAAGCCGCGATGGTCAGTTTATTCATCTTATTTCTGATCACGCTTTCGGTGATCTTCGTACCTATGTTTAGCCAATATGCATTTGATGATACCGATTGGTATGCGATGCATGCGCCGCCATCAGCGGACCATTGGTTCGGTACTGACAGTTTAGGGCGTGACTTACTGGTACGTACCTTTATTGGTGGTCGTATTTCGATGATGGTTGGTGTGATGGGCGCATTCGTTGCTGTGCTTATCGGTACGTTATACGGCGCTGCATCGGGCTTTATCGGTGGCAAAACTGACCGTGTAATGATGCGTATCCTAGAGATCCTTTACGCTATTCCGTTTATGTTCCTGGTTATCGTATTAGTGACTTTCTTTGGTCGTGACATTATCTTAATTTTTGTAGCGATTGGTGCGATTGCTTGGTTAGACATGGCGCGTATTGTCCGTGGTCAAACGCTAAGCTTACGCGGTAAAGAGTTCATCGAAGCGGCGCATGTATGTGGTGTGAGCAAGTGGGGTATTATTACCCGTCATATCGTACCGAATGTATTAGGTATTGTTGCCGTGTACTCAACGCTACTTATTCCAAGCATGATTTTAACTGAATCTTTTCTTAGCTTCCTCGGCTTAGGCGTGCAAGAGCCTATGACCAGTTGGGGCGCGTTATTGCAAGAAGGTGCACAAACGATGGAACTGGCTATCTGGCAATTAGGTTTCCCAGCGCTGTTCATGGTTGTCACCCTGTTTTGCTTTAACTATGTCGGCGATGGTCTACGTGACGCGCTTGATCCAAAAGACAGATAATTGCTAAATAGAATGGCTTAAAGTGAGCAGAACCTAATTTAAGTCATTCTAGCGTAAAATATATTGCTGACTACACAGTTAGATGTAGCGCTAGAACAAGATTAAGGATGTCAGATGAGTTTACTAGATGTTAAAGACCTACGCGTTGAGTTTACTACCCAAGACGGTAATGTAACTGCAGTTAATGATTTAAATTTCTCTCTAAGCCCAGGTGAAACGCTGGGTATTGTTGGCGAGTCTGGTTCGGGTAAATCTCAGACCGTATTTGCGATCATGGGATTGCTGGCAAAAAACGGTATTATTACTGGTAGTGCTAAGTTCGAAGGTAAAGAGATCTTAAATTTACCGGAAAAAGAACTTAACCATGTTCGTGCAGAACAAATTGCGATGATTTTCCAAGACCCTATGACATCATTGAATCCTTACATGAAGGTCAGTGAACAGATGATGGAAGTACTTACGCATCATAAAGGCATGTCACGCAAAGAAGCTTTTGAAGAATCTGTATTCATGCTTGAAGCCGTTAA
Source organism: Moritella sp. Urea-trap-13 (assembly GCF_002836355.1). NCBI lineage: Bacteria > Pseudomonadati > Pseudomonadota > Gammaproteobacteria > Alteromonadales > Moritellaceae > Moritella > Moritella sp. Urea-trap-13. Next base: position 84,050 of record NZ_PJCA01000038.1, on the reverse strand, counting down.
GATCCCTGAAGCGCGTGTGCGTATCAATATGTACCCACATGAATTTTCCGGCGGTATGCGTCAACGTGTGATGATCGCAATGGCGTTGTTATGTCGTCCGAAGTTACTGATTGCTGATGAACCAACAACGGCATTAGATGTAACGATTCAAGCGCAGATCATGCAGCTATTGAATGAATTAAAAGATAAGTTTAATACCGCTATTATTATGATCACTCATGATTTAGGTGTGGTTGCTGGTAGTTGTGACAAAGTATTGGTGATGTATGCCGGTCGTACGATGGAGTATGGCAAGGTCAATGATATCTTCTATACACCGAGCCACCCTTATACTGAAGGGCTGCTGAAGTCGATTCCACGTTTAGATACTGAAGGTGATATTTTACCGACTATTCCGGGTAATCCACCTAACATGTTATCCTTGCCAAAAGGGTGTGCATATCAAGAACGTTGTCATCGCGCACAAGAAAACTGTAAGCAAGCACCACCACAATTACTCCCGTTTGCTGGCGATCGTTTGCGTGCCTGCTTCTCAGATCAGGAGACATGGTAATGACTGTTATTGAAAAGAAAGACGTTGCAGCAGATAAAACTGTAGTAACAACGCAAGAACAAGTTGCTGTAAAAGCGGTGAAAAAAGAATTGTTGTTAGAAGTGAACAATCTTAAAGTACAGTTTGATATTCCGTCAAAGTCATTATGGCCTTGGGCGCCACCCAGACCGCTTAAAGCGGTTGATGGTGTGAGTATTAAGTTATACGAAGGGGAAACGCTGGGTGTAGTAGGGGAATCTGGTTGTGGTAAATCAACCTTTGCCCGTGCACTTATTGGCTTAGTGCCTGCGGCTGAAGGAAATGTCGTGTGGTTAGGACAAGACCTGACGCGTTTACCGCACAATGAAATGCGTGAAAAACGCAAAGAAATTCAAATGATTTTCCAAGACCCGCTCGCATCGCTTAATCCGCGTATGACAGTGGGTGATATTATTGCCGAGCCACTACGTACTTTTTTCCCTCGTCTTAGTAAAGAGGAAGTGAAAGAACAGGTGAAGGATATGATGACCAAGGTAGGCTTACTACCAAACGTGATCAACCGTTACCCGCATGAGTTCTCTGGTGGTCAGTGTCAGCGTATTGGTATTGCTCGAGCGTTAATCTTGAAACCTAAGATGATTATTTGTGACGAACCGGTATCGGCATTGGACGTATCGATTCAAGCGCAGGTAGTGAACTTATTACAATCATTGCAAAAAGAACTAGGTTTAAGCCTGATCTTTATTGCCCATGATTTATCGATAGTGAAGCACATTTCAGATCGTGTGTTAGTTATGTATCTGGGTAATGCTGTGGAACTTGGTGAGTCAAAAGCCTTGTTCGCCGAGCCTAAACATCCGTACACCAAAGCCTTGATGTCTGCAGTGCCGATCCCCGATCCGATACTAGAGCGTCAGAAAAAGATTGAAATGCTAGAAGGTGATTTACCTTCGCCACTTAATCCGCCATCAGGTTGCGTATTCCGTACGCGTTGCCCGGTAGCGACAGCTGCTTGTGCAGAGACTAAACCGACGTTAGACGGTGATGAAGTACATGCTGTAGCTTGTTTGCTGGTGGCTTAAGTAATTAATAAACTCTGATTGGATAAATACTAAAAAGGCTAATAAACATTGTTTATTAGCCTTTTTTATTACGTTTAATGACCACTGATTCAATTGTTATGGTGATTTTTCTTATATGATCTTATTGATAGCTGATTTCACCTTGTGGCGTAAAGTCTGCTGCATTAATTGGTGAGTTAGCTTGGATGTATTCTTTTAGCACTTCAGCATCCACGTAACCTGTGTTTACAAATGCTGGATGCGCAGTGATATTTGGATAGCCATCGCCACCTGCGGCATTAAATGATGGCACTGTGAAGCGGTATGTAGCTTTGGTATCAAGGGCTTTACCAGCAATAACGACATTCGTTACATGATCGCCTGCTACCGTCATGGCGATAGCAGCGAACTGTGCATAAGCGCCTGAGTCACGCATTTTAGTGCCAACAACGTTGAGGTAATCCATTACTTCCGCCCCTGTCATATCTACATAAGTAATGATATTGGCGAATGGCTGTACCTTCAATACGTCTTTATAAGTGATGTCACCGGCTTCGATAGAAGCTCGGACACCACCTGAATTCATTATCGCGAAGTCTGCATTGGCACGTTGCATATGTGCAGTGGCAATTAAACGACCCAGATTAGTCTGATTGTTACGGACGACGTTACGCTCGCCTTGTAGTATGTCGCTAGTTGCACCAATTTGGATATTAAGTGCTACTTGGCCTTTATCTTGAAAAGGTTTTAGGGTGTCGTATACAGCTTGGTCTTGCACGATTTCATCTTGGATAAGCACTCGGACTTTTTTACCATCCGCATTCTTCACTTTTTTCTTCAAGTTAACCGGAATGAGACTGTACGATTGCAGCGTGAAGTCGCCATTTATGAAAGTGTAATCAGCACGGCCAACATACTTACCCCATTCATGTGCTTGCACTATATCAGTGCCGTTTTGTTGGTCTGGTTTGCAATCCTGACCCGGCTTGAAATCGGCATATTGATTGATACTTTCCATACAAACTGGTTCTTGTGAGTGACCGCCGACGATCATGTCTAGATCGCCTTCATCTAAATAACGCGCCAGTTGTACGTCACCGGGTGCGTTAGAACCATTGTCGCCGTTTAGGTAGTGGCCCATGTGCGTCGCGGCAATAATCACGTCCGGATTTTCAGTTGCTTTTAGTTCAGCTATTACCTTCTTAGCTTCAACTTTTGGATCTTTGAATTCAAGTTCACTGATAAATTCAGGGTTGCCTATGTTGGCTGTGTCTTCCGTGGTAAGACCGATAACGGCTATTTTTATGCCATCTTTGTTGAATATTTTGTAAGCATCGAACATACGTTCGCCATTTTTATATATGTTTGCAGCAAGGAAAGGAAATTCAGCCCAGCCTGCTTGCTTCGCTAATACGTCAAGCGGGTTATCAAATTCATGGTTGCCGATAGCCATCGCATCATAACCAATCATATTCATGCCAATAAAGTCAGGTTCCGCATCTTGTAGGTCTGATTCTGGAACACCGGTATTTATATCGCCACCAGAGAGCAGTAACACAGAACCACCTTCAGCTTGAACTTCATTGCGGATATTGTTTACGAGTGTCGCACGTGCAGCCATGCCGCGTTCACCGTATTTGTTTTGCCAAAAATTACCGTGGTTATCGTTGGTATGCAAAATGGTCAGGTTATATTCTTTATCTTGGATCCACTGATGCGTATTTATTTGCTTTGTTGGTTGAGTGGTACAGCCTGTTGCAATGGCAATACTAAGAACACTTAATGCAAAGTTTTTATAATTCATTGTGGAACCTTTAAAATAAATAACTATAACGATTTATGTGAGCTAAGTATGCGATTTATAGCAAGTTTTCAAGTTAAAATGACGAATGCTCAATTTGAGTAATTATTCAATACGAACAACTAGTAAACGTCAAAGTTTTGAATGAAAGTACTATTAGATAGATAACCATTGGAAGTTTGTGTTCGATCACACTTTTAGACATCTAACTCTAATTTACCCTCATCAATATTGAACTTTTTTGTAATCGCGATACACTCGCGCCATAAAAAATAGCGCTGACTCATACAGAGCTGTGCACCATAAAATGGAATTAACTATGAAAAATGTTAAAAACGCAGCATTAGCTGCAACAACTCTTGCTGCTATCTCTTGCAACGCGTTCGCGGCTGATTATTCTGATGATATTCACAAGAATGATTACCAATGGTCACAGTTCAACTTAATGTATGCGATTGGTGAAAAGCCAAGCAGCGAAGATAATCTGAAACATGATTATTTAGAAATGGAATTTGGCGGCCGCTCAGGGGTTGTTGATCTATACGGTTATGTTGATGTATTCAACTTAACGAATAAAAACTCTAGTGGTTCAGACAAAAATGATGGCGCTAGCAAGATGTTTATGAAACTTGCACCGCGTTTCTCTCTTGATGGCATGACAGGTAAAGATTTATCTTTCGGTCCTGTACAAGAAGTATATGTTGCTACTTTGTTTAACTGGGGTGGCGGTGCAATTGGCGACGATGTTAATAACGCTTTCTTTGGTCTAGGTTCTGATGTGATGGTTCCTTGGTTAGGTAAAGTAGGTATGAACGTTTATGGTTTATACGATGTTAACGCTAAAGATTGGAATGGTTACCAATTCTCGATGAACTGGTTCAAACCTTTTGTTAATTTTGATAACGGCAGTTTCATTTCTTACCAGGGTTATGTTGATTACCAGTTTGGTGCTGATACAGATGCAAACCATGTTAGTAGTGGTGGTGTTATGTTTAATGGTATCTACTGGCACTCAGAGCGTTACTCTGTGGGTTACGGCCTAAAAGCGTATAGCGATGTTTATACACTTGAAGATGGTGTTGCATTTGGTGGATTAGACACTTCAGGCTTCGCACATTACTTTGCTGCATCTTACAAATTCTAAGAACCTAATCTTAGTATAAGTTTGTGGAGTCACGTCTCGCGTGGCTCCTGATTCTCTTCAAGTTATACCTTTTCAGTTCATACCCTGTAAAAATTAAAAATTAAAAATTAAAAATTAAAAATTAAAAATTCAACTTCACTCTAAACTCTATTGTATTAATGCCTCACTATCGTTTCACTAGCTCATCAAATTGCCATCAACAGACCGAAATTTACATCATGTGTTCTTCAATATGTCTTTATTATATTTAGCGCGGCAAACTTAGATTTGACTGGTTTGAATTAATTGAGACTGAATCTTTACAATCCGAATTAATGGCTCTTTATTGATGGGATATGCTGATTAGTTCTAGATGGGGACATGCCAAAGAGCTAGCGATCATCTAGCTCTTATGCGGTTTGAATATGAACTCTTGGTGAGTTGAATAGCGGGAATTAAGCGTGCTGTGGTGTTGCTTTAAAACTAACAAACAAGGCTGTTAATTGCGTCATGCCGTAACCGAGTAGGCCACCAAGCAGTAATGGTGGAATAATAGCATGCACATCACCGGCCATGGCAAAGGTAATACAGCAGCCAATAAAAGCACCGGGGATAAAGGCGAGTTTGCTATAGCTGGCTTGCAAGCACATAGCACTCGTTACAATGCCTGTGAGCAGATAACCTAACAATGGTGTCTCGACAAAGCCACTGCCTGTGATAGCTAACCAAGCCCAAAATACACCCGATAAATTAGTGAACCAGGCCATTAGTACCCCCTGAAATCCGGTTTTTGGTTGCGCAAAGTAAGTACTGCAACTTAAAAAACCTATCCAGGTAACCAGATGAAACATATCGGCTATACCACACCATAGCGCAGCAAGTAGACCTGCTGAAATTGCTACTTGATAACGATTCTTCATGTTTTAACTCTATTATATACAAATAATATTAGAGACTAAATTACCGCATAACCAAGAATAAAAACATGAAGTCGGTCGTAAATGCGATATTAAAATCTGCATATTCGTAAAACTCTAAGTGCATTATTACCTACCGTGGCTTATGTATTGAAGATTATAAATTCGAACGTATGGTTTAAAAATTAATCGTTTTGTAGCGATGTGCAGATTAGTACATGATAGTTATAATTTTATTTTCAACTGATTTTTACATGACCTATTACTTTCGATATAAGTGTTTTTCTTCGTAAAAATATCCTCTCGATTTCAAATGAAAGAAATTAGCCTAGATCTTAGATCTAACTCGCACTTTTATACTCAGAGACTAGAATTATCCTTATTTTTGACTATATTTAACCCATCGAAACGTTTGCGCAAACGTTTCGATGGCGTATTATGTAATTATATTGAAAACTCAGATTGAATTATTTTCACCTTGTAAGGCGTGAACCCATGAAGAAAAATGCACTTATCAACGCAGACTTATCTTATTTAGTTGCAACGCTTGGCCATACCAACGAGATCACCATTTGTGATGCTGGTTTACCGGTTCCTGCGGCAACGCAACGTATCGACCTTGCGCTTATACCTGGTGTGCCGACATTTATCGCCACGGTTACAGCGATTCTTGGCGAGATGCAAATTGAAGGTATCGTACTGGCAGAAGAGTTTGCTGCGGTTAGCCCTGAACTACATAGCGCCTTACTTGATGTGATAGCCAATGAAGAACAGCTAACCAATAAAACCATCGCAATCACTTATATTAGTCACGAAGCATTTAAACAACGGACTGAGCAAAGTAAAGCCGTTGTGCGTACTGGTGAATGCACCCCTTATGCGAATGTGATTTTTCAATCTGGCGTGGTGTTTTAACGCTGCTGTTTTTATTCAGCACAGTATTGATTAGAGCAAACGTAATAACAGCGATTTATGCGGAATAAAGTAGGAACTGACATGACGCAAGCAATTTTAAAACTCAGTGGTATCGAAAAATCATTTCCCGGTGTAAAAGCATTGGATAATGCTTGTTTGAATGTATACCCAGGTAAGGTAATGGCATTACTGGGCGAAAATGGTGCCGGTAAGTCGACGCTAATGAAGGTACTTACGGGTATCTATCACATGGACAAAGGTAATATTAACTATCAAGGTAGTGATGTTACTTTTGATGGCCCGCGTCATTCTCAAGAAGTCGGCATTAGTATCATTCATCAAGAACTAAACTTGATCCCTGAGTTAACAATTGCTGAAAACATTTATTTAGGCCGTGAAACAACCAATGCGTTTGGCGGTATCAAATGGACGAAAATGTATCGTGATGCAGATGCATTATTACAACGTTTAAATGTAAAACACAGTTCACGTCAGTTGCTGGGCGAATTAAGTCTAGGCGAACAACAAATGGTTGAGATCGCCAAAGCGTTGTCATTTAAATCGCAAGTGATTGTCATGGATGAACCGACCGATGCATTGACGGATAGCGAAACTAAATCATTATTTAAAGTGATTAACGAGCTGCGTAATGAAGGCTGCGGTATCGTTTATATTTCCCACCGTTTAAAAGAAATCTTTGAAATTTGCGATGATATTACCGTGCTTCGTGATGGTAAATTTATTGCTGAAATAGCGGTGTCCGATATTGATGAAGATGGCTTGATTGAAAAAATGGTAGGCCGCCGTCTTGACGAAATTTATCCGCGTATTGATGCTGAGCACGGTACGCGTTGTCTGGAAGTTGAGAGCATTGTTGCAGCGGGTGTGCATGATGTCAGCTTTACCTTAGACCATGGTGAGATCTTAGGTATTTCCGGGTTAATGGGCGCAGGCCGCACCGAGTTAATGAAAGCAATTTATGGTGCATTGCCGCGTGAATCTGGCGATGTATTGTTAGAAGGTAAAGTGATTAGCCCTATTACCCCACGTGATGGTTTGGCTAACGGTATTGCTTATATCTCGGAAGACCGTAAAGGTGATGGCCTAGTACTTGGCTTATCGGTTAAAGAAAATATGTCGTTGTGTGCATTAGACTCACTGTCGAAAGGGCTGCAGTTAGACCATGGCAAAGAAGCCAGTGCAGTGGAAGATTTTATCCGTTTGTTTAATGTCAAAACCCCCAGCCGTGATCAAATTATTGGTAATTTATCCGGTGGTAATCAACAGAAAGTGGCGATTGCCAAAGGTTTGATGACCCGTCCTAAAGTACTTATTTTAGATGAACCGACTCGTGGTGTAGATGTTGGTGCTAAAAAAGAGATCTACCAGTTAATCAATCAATTTAAAGCCGAAGGCATGAGCATTATTTTAGTGTCGTCAGAAATGCCAGAAGTGTTGGGCATGAGCGACCGTATTTTAGTGATGCACGAAGGGCGTATCAGTGGTGAGTTTATGGCCGCAGATGCTAACCAAGAAAAACTAATGGCGTGTGCTGTTGGCAAGCGTATCAATGAGGCGGTTCTATGAACCTGAACAACATATGAACCCAAATAAAACAGTGAGCCAGAATCAAACCGTTAATCACAATTCCAGCAACATAAGTGGCGATGCAATGACTAAAACTATCACGAATAAACTATTCACCAAAGAATGGTTAATTGAACAAAAATCATTAATCGCCCTGATCTTATTGATTGTGGTGGTGTCTTTCTTAAATCCTAACTTTTTTACTATGGGTAATATTTTAAACATATTACGTCAAACCTCGGTAAATGCGATTATTGCTGTGGGCATGACCTTAGTGATTTTAACCGCAGGTATTGATTTAAGTGTTGGTTCGATTTTAGCCTTATGTGGTGCATTTGCGGCGACATTAATCTCGATGGAAGTATCGGTGATGATTGCCGTTCCGGTGGCGTTGTTTGCAGGTGCTGCGTTAGGTGCTATGAGTGGTATTATCATCGCCAAAGGTAAGGTGCAGGCTTTCATTGCCACGCTGGTCACCATGACATTATTACGTGGTGTGACTATGGTATATACCGAAGGTCGCCCTATCTCGACTGGTTTTACTGATGTTGCAGACAACTTCTCATTAATCGGTACTGATTACTTATTAGGTATTCCCGTGCCTATCTGGTTGATGGTAATAGTATTTGCTTCGGTATGGTATTTATTAAACCACACGCGCTTTGGTCGTTATGTTTATGCGATTGGTGGTAATGAAGCGGCGGCTCGTTTATCCGGTATCAATGTAGATAAAGTGAAAATTGGTGTGTATGCCATCTGTGGTGCACTTGCTGCATTAGCGGGTTTGATTGTTACGTCGCGCTTGTCATCGGCGCAACCAACAGCAGGTATGGGTTATGAATTAGATGCGATTGCAGCGGTAGTATTAGGCGGAACAAGTCTAGCTGGTGGTAAAGGTCGTATTATGGGTACCTTGATTGGTGCACTTATTATCGGTTTCCTAAACAACGCATTAAATCTATTGGATGTATCTTCATACTTCCAAATGATTGCTAAAGCAGTGGTTATTCTACTTGCGGTATTGGTAGATACTAAAAAGAAATAATTTCGGCGATTAATAAAAAACAAAGCAATAAAAAACAAAATAGCAGTAATTTATAACAACAAAAATAGTTATCACAACAAACAGTAACAAAAAACTGTGAGCACCAGTACCCTATCTGGCGCAGCAGAATTAACTTAAAAAGGTATATGTAATGAAAAAATTAGCAACCTTGATCTCTGCAGCTGTAGTTTCAGCTTCTTTCAGTGCAACCGTTATGGCGCAAGATACTATTGCAATGGTGGTATCGACGCTAAATAACCCTTTCTTTGTAACAATGAAAGAAGGTGCAGAAGCGAAAGCTAAAACCTTAGGTTACGAGTTAATTGTGCTGGACTCACAGAACGATCCAAGTAAAGAATTAGCGAACGTTGAAGATCTTACCGTTCGCGGCGTAAAAGCAATTCTAATCAACCCAACAGATTCAGATGCAGTGTCGAATGCGATCCGTATGGCTAACCGTGCTGGTATCCCAGTATTAACATTAGACCGTGGTGCAAGTCGCGGTAAAGTAGTTAGCCACATTGCCTCTGATAACGTTGCTGGTGGCGAAATGGCAGGTCAATATATTACTGATACCATTGGCGCTAATGCTAAAGTTATCCAACTAGAAGGCATCGCAGGTACATCTGCAGCCCGTGAACGTGGCCAAGGTTTCATGCAAGCAGTTGATAAAAATAAAATGAATCTGCTAGCTAGCCAACCAGCTGATTTTGATCGTACTAAAGGTCTTAATGTAATGGAAAATATGCTTGCTGCTAACCCAGACGTACAAGCGGTATTTGCTCAAAATGATGAAATGGCATTGGGTGCATTACGTGCAGTACAAGCATCAGGTAAAAATGTATTAATCGTTGGTTTTGATGGCACTGAAGATGGTCTTGCAGCAGTTAAGCGTGGCATCCTAGGCGCTACAATTGCACAACAACCTGCACTCATTGGTGAACTTGGTGTTGAAGCCGCAGACAAAGTACTTAAAGGTCAGCCAGTAGAAAAAAGTATCGCTGTACCACTTAAAGTGATCACGCAGTAATTACAACGGCAAGGGAACAGTGTTAAGCGTTATTCCCTTGCCGCTATTTATTCACTATTAAAAAATATGACTTAATGCTATGTGCTCAACTTACCGTGTCATTAAGTCATATTTTATTCTCTCCAGTTACAACGTATTAAGGTTTCATTATGAATAAGTTAGTTGTGTTAGGCAGTGTAAATGCTGATCATGTTTTACAAGTGGCTTCTTTCCCGCGTCCAGGCGAAACCTTACTTGGGCATAGTTATGCCGTGATCCCTGGTGGTAAAGGCGCTAACCAAGCGGTTGCCGCAGCGCGTTTAGGCGCTGATATTGCTTTTATTGCCTGCGTTGGTGATGACAGCTTTGGTCATAACATGATTAACGAATTTACCCGTGATGGTATTAATACCCAAGCGGTGATGATTGAGCAAAATACCCCAACGGGTATCGCAATGATCCAAGTGGCGGCAACTGGTGAAAACAGTATCTGTATTTCAGCAGAAGCCAATGCCTGTTTAACACCAGAACGTCTAGCACCACATAGCGATTTAATCACTCAAGCTGATACACTGTTGATGCAATTAGAAACGCCGATTGCAACGATTACCCAAGCGGCTAAAATAGCCAAGCAAGCCGGTACGCGCGTGGTATTAAACCCAGCACCTGCACAGGCGTTGGATGATGAATTATTAGCGATTGTAGATCTGATCACCCCCAATGAAACCGAAGCTGAATTATTAACGGGTATTAAAGTCACGGATATGGCATCGGCGCAAGTGGCGGCAAATGTATTGCATGCTAAAGGCATTAGCGAGGTAATGATTACGTTAGGCAGCCAAGGGGTTTGGATCAGTGAACGTGGTGAAGGCAAGCAAGTTAAAGGTTTCCGTGTCGATGCGGTTGACACTACCGCGGCGGGTGATACGTTTAATGGCGGCCTGCTAGCGGGCTTACAAGCTGGACTGGTATTAAATGATGCGATTATTTTCGCCCATGCAGCGGCAGCAATTTCGGTTACTCGTGTTGGAGCGCAAACATCGATACCAACAAAAGCCGAAGTCGACGCATTTTTAGCAGCGCAAGGCTAAAGTAAAACACTTTTTATAAACCAGTTAATATGTTTATATTAACTGGCATCATTATGGACAAAATTAGCCAATGGCAACAATTAAAGACGTAGCAAGGCATGCAGGCGTATCAACGTCTACGGTAAGTCATGTATTAAATAATACACGCTATGTTAGTGAAGATGTGTCTGCCCGTGTAAAAGCGGCAGTTGACGAGTTGCGTTATGCACCGTCGGCATTAGCACGTAGTCTTAAAGTCCAAAATACCAAAACCTTTGGTATGTTAGTAACAACCTCAACCAACCCATTCTTTGGTGAAGTATTGAAAGGTGTCGAGCGTCGTTGTTATGAACACGGTTATACGCTTATTCTCTGTAATACCGAAGGTGATATTTCGCGTATGCATGCCAACCTAGATACGCTGTTACAGAAGCGTGTGGATGGACTCATGTTGATGTGCAGTGAAGTTGAAAGCCAAGGTTTTAATTTGTTTGAACGTCACAAGCCAGTGCCTACGGTAGTGATGGATTGGGGCCCAACTAATTTTTCTTGCGATAAGATCCAAGATAATTCCCATCGCGGTGGTTATATGGCTACGCAACATCTGATTGCTAAAGGCCATACTGACATAGGTTGTATTACCGGTGTGTTAGATAAGTTAACTGCACAGCAACGTTTTGCTGGTTTTACCCAAGCAATGGAAGAAGCGGGTTTAGCGATTAATCCTAACTGGGTGACGGCAGGTAATTTTGAATGTGAAGGTGGTGAAACAGCCTTTGCTGAAATGGTTGCCAATGGCCCATTACCGACCGCACTGTTTGTGTGTAATGACATGATGGCGATGAGCGTGATTAATAGCGCCAGTAAGTTGGGCATCTCAGTACCACAAGACCTATCTATCATAGGTTATGATGACATTAAGTTAGCTAAATATATTACCCCGTCATTAACCACGATTCACCAACCTAAGCATCGTTTAGGGCAAAAAGCGGTGGATATGTTGCTGGAAAAAATTAATAACAAGACGAGTAGTAACCAGATCATCGAATTAGAGCCGACCTTGGTTGAGCGAGATAGCGTGAAAGCATTGAATTAGTAAGTGCTGTAACACTAGATTAATAAAGGGTAGTATTTATTAGAAAAGTTAGTCCTTTTGGGCTAACTTTTTTTTCACATTTTTAGTCACTATCTATACTGAAAAATGATACATCGTTGTCTTAATTCTACTCTTTTCTGGCTATTCATTACTTTATCTGCAAAATATATCATTTAAGAATTTTTTTTCGAATATGACATATTATTTTAGTGTGTAGTCGATAATATGCAATGTAGATTTGTTGCTAAATGTAACTCTGAGATCTGTCTCACGTAAGCTTATGGAAATTTATGTTTGGGATTATTTAGTATATTGATGCTATTACCGTATTTGATACGGTGTTTATAACAAAATAGTATGGGACTGGATATGAAGTGTTGTAAAGATGGTCGAGTGATTAAAGTAAGCCGGACGTGGTTGCAAAAATTATTTTATAGTAGTATTTATAAATGTAATAGCTGTGGGCTTTTAGTTAAGCTAAAAAAATAATTAACGAGTTATTATTACAGATTCGAGAGAGCCTATTGAAATGGATGTTCAATAGGCTTTTTTGTGTCTGTAACAAAATAATGAACGACTAACCGCTGGAATTTAACGTTCTATGTATTGATTCGTGATATTGAAATGTGATGCCACCGTTCGATAAATAACAATGGTTGAAACGGGTTGGTCGTAATCACTATATTTTGAATGCGTCTGTTGGTGGTAAATCTTATATACCGTTTAAATTCAGATGCGGAAAATTAATTGAAATTATGGCTAGAGAGGGGGGGGGGGAGGCTAAACTTATGTTGAAATTGTGTAGGATATAGTATGGGTGAAGATTATTATCTGGATTTATAGCTTTTAATCAAACGTAAATACTGATTAAATCGTATTCACTTTTCCAATAGACTGATAGCGATCAAAGTAAAGTATCGTAATTACAGTAAAATACACTTACTATCTATAACTAAGTATGTTAAATATCTTTATGATTACCAATAGCGTCAAAACTTAGTTTTAATCTGTGATTTTAAACATTATTTAGATCTCAACCTAACTATCAACTCAAGCAAAATGGAAATGTTCATGAAAACAATAAACAAAGCACTATCTCTTACACTGGCTGCAATCGTGTCTATGCCAGCACTTGCTGAAAATGTAACAGCAGAAGATTTTTCTTTTGGTGGGCGTATTGAAGCAAGGGGCGCTCTAACTGATAGTGACTTTAATGATAAATCTCGTGTTCGTTTAAATGGTCAAGGTAAGCATGAAATTAACGATGCTTTAACAGCTGTTGGTAAATTCGAATATGAATTAACTCAAGCAAATTCTACATCGGATACAGAAGTTAAAAATAATATTCGTTATGGATACGTTGGTGTTGAGACTGCACACGGTACTTTAACATACGGTACTCAAGATAATGCTGTTACATATCTAACTAACTTTACCGATATGGCTGAAGTTTACAGTGGCGATACAAACAAAGGCATCACGGCAAGTGGCGACAGAGCAGAAGATACGATCCTTTATAGTGTGACTAAAGGTGATTTAACATTCAACGCATCAGCTAACCTACAAGAGAATGTAAAAGGCGGCGGTGCGATGGTTGCTTATAAAGTGCTTCCAAGTGTTGAATTAAGTGCGGGTTATGCTACAACAGAAGCGGCTCTTACAGAAACTGATTCATCAGATGTATACATGATCGGTGCACGTTACACTAACGACACTTTTTTAGTTTCAGGCTTAGTACAAAAAGGCACAGTATACGATACAGACTTCGATGCAGTTGATGCATTCGCATCTTATGGCTTTGGCGAAAATAAAGTAAGTGTGTCATATAACTATTTCAGTGCTGATGAGAAAAGCACTCAAGATGTTAACTACGTTGCATTTGAATATGGTCGTTATATTGGTGATGTTGCAGCATATGCTGGTTATAAAGTTGCATTAAGTAATGATACTACTGCTGGCGCTGGTCATACTAATAGCAACGCAGACGAATTCATCGTTGGTGCACGTTACTCTTTCTAATCCTGACTACTTAATACTGTAGTGCAGTGATAAAAGTAAAAGCCTCCTTATTTGGAGGCTTTTTAGATCTTGGGTGCTGGTAAATGCATGTAATCCCACATGCATTTACTATATGAGATACTCATTTATGCTCTTTGTTTTTACGTGGTAATGTATCAATTCAATTTAGCTAACTTAAGGATGAGTTTATGCAGTCAAAATTTATAGGGATATTTTTTATCGTTGCAATGTCATTTTCGTCATTCTCTCATGCAAAAGCAGAAGATTTCTTTCGACTAAGTGGTGGCGGCTTGCTTATTAGTGGTGTTGAAATGCGCTATTCGGAAGTCATTGAAATGATTAATAAAGAAAAATCATGGCAACGAGTAGGGCGTAACCATTACATTTTAAATGCCTCTGTAGGCGGAGAGTTTGATGTGCGGTTAAAGTTCAGAGGTGGTGAACTGACTGAAATTGTATCTAAACAATTGGGGCGTAAAGATTATAGGTAACAAGTTAAGTCCATGCTTTTAACTATAAGTAGCTTTAGGGCATGGACTCATGTTACACACTGACTACATCCAGTAAGACTTTGCTTCAGGCATAAAGTCACTGGTATCAGACATATTTCTAATTGCACCATCTGCATCATTCAGCTTTGGCTCTTCTAACACTTCGTCTTTTGTTTCTGTTTTGTTTTCTTTTTTATCCAAGTCATCAACGCTAATTGGTTGATCTGCAGTTGCATCTTCAATGCTTGCAGGTGCAAAGTTTTGGATATTACTGCTTGGCTGATTCATTGGCAGGTTGGAATTAGTGCTACAACCTTGATTTAATAAGCAAAGAAGTAAAAATTTTTTCGTGCTGTTTGAACTATAGTGTAATAAATTACAACTCATCTAAGGATTTATCTTTTAAAGATTAAAAGAGTATATTTACTTATAGAATACTATGGATGATGTGTTTTATTTGAGTTTAAATAGTAAATATAAGTACAGCACCTTAGAATGTGGTTCTGTACTCGTATTATTTTTCTGTGCTGCTTAAACTTTTAATATTTAATTACAATTTAACTTGCCACATAGCGTGCTTCGACTGCGGATATATCAAAATAGTGTCGATTTTACCCGATTTGTAGTCTTCAATTTGACTCTCCCAGCTTATCCACGATGAAGAACTGACAACCCCATCTTTTGATTGATATGTGCTATACCCTGATTGTGCTAGCGAAAATAGTAAGATGAAAATTAAGGAATATGAGATAATGACATCGTTACTATTTTCAAAAAGCACTTTCAACAGAAGAGCACAAAATACAAATCCTGTTGCATAGGCATATCTCCCACCTCCGGCCCCATTCAAAGATGTGACAGTTAACAGTAATGTTATAAAAACAAGAGGTGTTAGATAATAAAAAATGATCTCATTTTTTTTGTCTCTACCCAGTTGAAGGATTGAGTAAAAGATTATAAATAATGTGATGGATTTTAATAGTAATGCGCCGCCTCCCCATAAGCTAAAAAACGATAAATTAACTATTTTATCTATAAATTGAAGCGTAAGTAAGTTAGCGCCAGTTCTGCTGCCGTAATGTTCAGCTGTAACCACAAAACATAATTGGATTATAGTTGCAAAAAGGAAAACTAAAGTATTAATAACATTTGAATTTGTTCTATTTAAAATCGTTTTCAGTATAAAAAAAGGCAATATAAAACAAGCAGCTGGACCTGAAAGAGCCGAGATAAAGAGCAGTGGAGCTGAAAGCTTAGTATTAAAATCCCCTATTAAAATTATGTATGCGACTATAATGAAATGAAATTGACTCGTTATAGTGTTACTGAATATTTCATTAGTGAATCCTGCTAGTAATAAGCTTAAAAGTAACAAGGCTTTGTATTTTTTATTATCATCAAAACAGCTTGTTTTCAGTATCAAAAAAGCAGGGATCAATTGTATGATA
Source organism: Moritella sp. Urea-trap-13 (assembly GCF_002836355.1). NCBI lineage: Bacteria > Pseudomonadati > Pseudomonadota > Gammaproteobacteria > Alteromonadales > Moritellaceae > Moritella > Moritella sp. Urea-trap-13. The sequence goes on along the minus strand of NZ_PJCA01000038.1, from coordinate 67,936 downwards.
AATGCAATGTATGTTGTAATTACTGGGGCAATCTTCATTGGGAATAGTGTGGAGATATAAGTGCTAATATTGGGCACTATAGAATAATAGCCTTGGTGCGTACTAAATATAGAGCTAAAGCCATTGATGAAGGCATCTTTATAATATACAGAAGCTTCTTCTGCCCAGAACCTCGGTGTTATAAAAATGTCGATATCTTTCATTACAAGCATAATTGCATATATCAAAAGAGAAGTTAAAATAAAAAGGTTTTCTTTATTTTTTAATGGTAATAACTTGATCATAGAGAGATCTTATTAAAAATGGCTTTAGGAACAAACTTAATAATCGTCATAATGGCAAACCAAAAAGCAGGCGTGTAAGAAAAAGAGTTTTTCTTACTAATTCTCTTTTTGATTATTTCAGCCACTTTTTCAGGTTTTGCCCATAACGCACCCTTATCAAACTCGGCTGTCATTGGAGTATCTACAAACCCAGGTTTGATATCGAGTACGTGAACACCAGATTTACTCAACCTTTGAGTTAATCCTTGTAAAAAAATAGATACCATCCCTTTTGCTGCGCCGTAAACGTAGTTGGACTGACGTCCTCTGTCGCCTGCAACGCTGGTTATGACAGTTATATTTCCTGATTGTTGCTGCTCCATTTTGGTCGCTGCGTGTGTAAGTAGTGAGATCACACTTATACCGTTCGTGTTAATCTCCTCAATTGCTTTTGAGCAATCGGTTTGACAACGTTCTTGATTAGGGAGGCTTCCGTGAGCAATAAGGAGTACATCAACTTGTTCTAAGGTCTGGAATGCTTGCTCTATTAGCGTTTCGTGTGAGTCGAACTGATTCGCATCGAATTCAGCAGTATAAACAGTGCTCGCGCCCCTTACGATTAAATCTTGTTTAATCGTGTCCAGTTTTGAAATGTCTCGGGCAATGAGATACAGGTTCGCTTTGTCAATGGCGTATAGCTTGGCCACTTCCTTTGCCATTGCTGATGTAGCGCCAATAATAATGATATTTTTCACGATATTTACAATCCTATCCTTTTTGATTGGAGGGAGTGATACAACTCATCTGCCCCATATTCAGTTCTTAGTGTTTGAAAAGCTTCCCATTGAGGGTAGCTCGCTTTAAACATCTCTTCAGATATTCTAACATCTTTAGATAAGTACAAACGACCATCGTATTTTCTCACAATGATATCTAAATGGTCTAATAAGCTAAACAATTTGTCGTTAAGCTTGAAATCTAGCGCAAGAGTATAGCCTTCCATTGGGAAGGACAATAAATTTTGATTTCCTTTACCAAAAACTTTTAAGACGGCGAGGAATGAGCCTTGTTTCGATTCCGCAATAGCTTCAAGGATTTCAGTGAGTCCTTCTTTGCCCGCTTCTTTGGGGATGACAAACTGGTATTGTGTAAAGCCATTACCACCATACATTCGATTCCAGTTATTGATACCGTCCAGCGGATAGAAAAATGGGTCATAATGGATGGTGCTATTTACTTCTTCTTTGAGCTGTTTGTTGTAATAAGCAGAATTAAAAGCTTGAATAGTATACTTGTTTAATAGAAAGGAAGGCATATCACAAGGCATATTTAAAAGCCCGTCTTTGTGTGTTTTCAATTTTCCTTTATCGGCGTGTTCACCAAGCATTAACAACGAACGTCCAAGATTACTTCCTGTAGAAAGGCAATCAATCCACGCTACAGAGTAGGTAACATCTTTATATTGTTCAAAAAGCTCTAAAGCTGTATTAAGATTTTTGGCTTTAACAATCTTTTGATTGATATAGGCACTTTTAATTGGCTTTAATTTGAATGTTGCCTCTGTGATAATACCTGTGAGTCCCATACCCCCACAAGTAGCGTGAAATAGTTCTGGGTTGTTGTTTCTGGAACAAGTAATTTCTTTATCACTAATAACTAAGGTTAAAGAAGTCACGTGATCGCTGAAACTTCCTTCTAGATGATGATTTTTTCCGTGAACATCACTGGCGATTGCGCCACCGATAGTGACAAACTTTGTGCCTGGTGTAACGGATAGGAACCATCCTTTAGGAACAAATACGGTTAAAATATTATCCAGAGAAACACCCGCTTCACACCGCAGCAAGCCATTTTCTTCATCAAAAGAGATAAAATGGTTTAAGTTTTCACTTACTATTACTTGTTCGCTAAGAGCACTGTCACCATAACTTCGACCCAACCCACGACCAATGCCAGTTAACTCAAGTCCAGCTAAATGCTGACGAGTTGTTGGAATGATTATGTTGGCATTAATAAGAGGGTATTTCCCCCAACTGGTTAATTTTTTCATTTCAACGCTCTATAAATACATATTTTTTATCTAAGTGGTACTTGGTAATGTAACCAATGCTTAAGCCAATGATTGCCCCCGCATACCGCATCGTTTTTGTTTCAAACCACATATCAAAGGTATATTCCGTGACCCAAAATATAAGTGTCGTCGCAACGCCCATTAAGCTATAAAAAAAGAATGCTATTAAGTTTTTTTTCTGTGTTTCAGCCGTAAATTCGAAGATGTACTTCTTATCCAGTAGGTACTTTACTACCAAACCTACGAGTGTGCCGATAAGCATACTCATTGCCAGTTCATACTTGTGAGGTAGTAGATGTGATGTTATTTCTTGTGCAAGTAAGTTTACAATTGTCGCTAGGAAAGCGAAAATGACATAAAGTACAGTTTTGGTCATTTCAAGTACATACTTTTTTATTTCTGGTATGATTAGTTTAACTTAATCATTGAGAGTAATCCTAGTCATAATGTCCAACTTTCCAGCAATAATTCGATTAATACGGCCTAAACAATGGGTTAAAAACGCATTTGTTTTCGCTCCTTTGTTATTTTCTGGTTTATTTTTGGATATAGCCTCAATTCAAAACACTTTTGCAGCCTTTATTATATTTTGTCTGGCTTCCTCTGCAACCTATGTTCTTAATGATTATAATGATATTGAAGATGATAGAAAGCATCCTACTAAATCGAAAACAAGACCACTAGCCTCAGGTGAAGTGAGTAAGCGGCAAGCCCGTATTTTAATCGTTTTACTTTATAGTATAGTGATGTTGTCTGCCTTGATGTATCCTATGGTGGTCGCGGTAGTAGCTAGCTATTTGTTGCTTAATGTGGCTTATTCATTTTACTTAAAACATCAGCCTGTGCTTGATATTTTTACTATCGCCACGGGCTTTGTGTTACGTGTCTACGCTGGGGCCGTTTCATTAGATGTTCCTCTATCCTCTTGGATGTTTATTACTACTTTATCACTTGCTTTATATTTAGCTGCAATCAAAAGACGACAAGAGTTAGTTATAAATGGTAAATCAGCGAGGAATGTATTACAACACTACACAATAGAACTTGTTGATAAATATGCCGAAATGTCTGCGACGTGTGCCATTCTATTTTATAGTCTTTTCATCATTTCTGATAAACCAGATATGGTTTATACAATCCCATTTGTTTTATTCGGCTTATATCGCTATTGGTTTATCGTTGAAATAAAAAATTCAGGAGAGTCTCCTACAGATGCACTGTTTGCCGATTGTTTGCTTCAACTAACTATTCTTGGTTGGGTTGGCGCTTGTGTTTACTCTTTAATGCCATAGGTAATGACAATGGATTTAAGTTATTTAATTACTCCTTTTTTTGCTTGGCTCGTTGCAGGGTGTACAAAATTTGCAATAAATACTATCAAAGCCAAGCGCTTTGCTTTTGACTTAATAGGCTATGGTGGTTTACCCAGTAATCATAGTTGTATAGTGAGTAGTACTGCTGCAATTATTGCTTTTAATGAAGGCTTACAAGAACCTGCATTAGTAGTGGCGCTTGCCTTAGCGTTCATTGTTATTCTTGATGCAAATAGTCTACGACAACAAGTAGGTAAACACGCTAGAGTAATTAACGAGCTCAATAGTAAGAGTTCAGAGCCACTGTTAAGAGAGCGAATGGGGCACTCTCGCATTGAAATTTTAGCCGGTATTATTACAGGAATTACATCAGCAGGTGTCGTTCATTACTTCTTTTCTATCATATTGTCTTAATAGGTATGCAGGCATTAAAGCTAAATACTTACCTGAATCGCTTTAAATCTATCTATCTTTTATTAACGCTTGGTTTTGTCTTATTCATTGCGTGGAGGCAGTTGCCTGACTTTCGAAATGTTGTTCGTCATCTTGACTCTATATCGATTGAAATATTTGCTTCTAGTTTAGTACTCGCTGCTTGTAGTTACAGCTTTAGATCGTTACGTTGGTTGCTTTTCATACGGCTGACTGAACAACTAGCCTCGTGTAGGCATCACATATTTATTTATTTGTCTGGTTTTGCATTTACTGCTTCACCCGCTAAAGCTGGCGAGTTAATGAGAGGTACGCACCTTATGCTGATTGGCGTGCCTTTTCGATATACATTGTGTAGCTTTATTTCAGAAAGGTTGTTTGATGTGATTTCTGTATTATTATTAGGCTCTTATTTTCTGATCTATCATTTTAACATTGCATTTTCTTTACTTCTAATTTTGATATTAATACTTCCTTTCATGGTTTCAATGATACTCAATTTGGTATCGCGCTGGCTTAATAATGAAAGGCTATTGAACTTAATCCTTGTATTTCGTAGCTTGTGGAAAAAGAGAATTGTAGCGACAAGTATGCTCTATTCTTTATGCGCTTGGTCAGCACAAGGTTTTATTTTATATCTTATATTAATCCAGTTAGGTGTTGAGATAAGCATCCCTATGGCTGTGAGTATTTATTGCTTGAGTTTACTTATAGGGGCTGCATCACTTATTCCTAGTGGTATTGGTGCAACAGAATTAGGGATGATTTGGTTACTGAATAAGGTTGGCGTGGAGAATGATATTGCTTTCATTTCATCATTGGTAACCCGAATGGTAACGCTATGGCCAGCGATGTTATTAGGTTTACTGTGTGCTTTTTCGTTAAATAAAGCACATGAATCTGAGGTGTAAGCTGATAGTATCATGTCTCTATTTCGTATTTATTTTAATCTTATTTGATGTATATTTATTTTTTACATTAAAGGCTATCCTTTCTTGTTGCAAGGTGCTGAATTAATATTCACCCATTTTCATATTAATTTAATTAGAAGGGGTGGGGAGTTTTGATATGAGTATCTACTGTGTTTTTAAGTGGTATTTGAAAGGTCTTATGATGGTAAAATTGTTTTAGTTAGTCAGTTGATTTCGTCTTAATTCTTTAAGCTTAAATTCCGCTTCTAATACTCAGTATAGCCTTGGTTTACTTGGTTCTCAGTGTCAACATTAACTGTTTTATTCGGATCTTAGTGACGGTATAAATATCAGCTCTGCAGATTAACAGGTTCGTCAGAACCGTTATTACCTGTAAGAGTAAGGTTTTATTTTAGTTCTATTGTTTCACAAAATTTACGCATTTTTAGCTTTGAGTTTTTTACTCGCTGGTAAGTAGCATGATTATATACATAACTCTAAGGGTATTGGAATGCAAACGCCCACTATCGACTTGTGGCTATATCATAGAGGTTATTCAATGTCTCTAGAATACTTTTAATCAACTCATCTTGTGTATGATTGCGGTATCCTCATTTTCAAAAATGATGACTTCGTGTGAGTAACGTTTTTTGTCTTTTTTTGTTGACAGGGATTTTTTAACATATCCATCAACAAACGTGTCCATAAAATAGTTGTAAGCGTCTTCATCCGTAATATCAATAATAACCAGATTAGAGATAGCTTGAAGCAATCTAGGATTATAAATTGAATTAAGAGGCTCCTTGGCAACGCTGTTGTATCTTATGATATTTTTAATTGACGATTGTTTCCCCATCATGAAATAATTTAACTACCATTACTTAATCTTCGTGATAACAAAGGTTTTAAGTACTTTATTTTCAACTGTGCTTTGAGTGTAACCTAAGCTTCAATAGGCATCCTTTTTAATTTTTAGTTTGAAAATATCATACTTAGCAGAGCATATTTTTTCATTGTAAAGAAAAGATTTGGGCGGGGTTCGTACCTGTTTACGCTCGCAATTGGTTGTCTGCGGATAAAGCAATAATGATGCTGTTGAAAATACAGTAGGTTAGGGAGTTCATCGGTGTCCCCCCAACTAAATTGAATTTTTACAGGTACAGGTTACGACGAAAAAACAGTGCTAAGATAGTGATAGGTCCTACCTATGACATGATTGTCCTTATTGTGGATTTATTGACAAGTTTGAAGGACATAAAGGCCTAGCTAAAACAGCAGGTTTCTTCACTATGCCACTGGCTGATATTTCCGCTAAAACTAAAAACGGCGTGAACTACAGCGGATTATTGACTGAAGCGGGCGACACGAACGCGGCCAAGTGAGACGAAATTAGTATGAATGACCGTGGTTGGAAAGATGAATATTTATTATTACTGACTACAGCACCATTAATACTTTGTTCCTTGCCGGACTATGCGGATTATGTAAATCAGGGTTTTACCGCATTGGATACGGTACCGGAATATTACTGGTATGGCTTGGCGATGGTTTACATTGATACGTTTGGTTTTAGACGGATGTTACGCACGGCCATGGAACAGTGGGTAAATAAACGGGCGGTGATGTAATGGATTTTCCTGCAGTTGCATTACTCAGTAGTCTTGGTATTAACCCGCTTGTTGTTTTTACGTGTTGGGTCGGTTGGCAACTGGTGAAAGTAAACAAGGGGATAAGAGGCAGTATTGTTGATCTCAACACTCGCGTTACGGTATTAGAGAAAACCGAGAAAAGCTAGAAAGCAAAAAGCCCATTGAATAACGCGATTCAATGGGCTTTTTTATATTTGTTATAGACTTACATCCAGTAAGACTTTGCTTCAGGCATAAAATCGCTAGTATCAGACATGTTTCTAATTGCACCATCTGCATCATTCAGCTTAGGCTCTTCTAACACTTCGTCTTTTGTTTCTGTTTTGTTTTCTTTTTTATCCAAGTCATCAACACTAATTGGTTGATCTGCAGTGGCATCTTCAATGCTTGCAGGTGCAAAGTTTTGGATATTACTGCTTGGCTGGTTCATTGGCAGGTTGGAATTATTGCTACAACCTTGATTTAACAAGCAGATGAATATAATTAACGGTAAAAATCTCATAAACACCTAATACTATCGTTTTAGTCTACTTGGGTTTTTAGCAGCGTCATTACTGCCATGAATTCTGTAATGGCAAGGAGGCCATTCTTATCTTGTTTTTTTTCTGCTTTCGGCGCGCCGAGTACCGATGGATCATCCGATTTTAATTTATCGCCGACACCGCTACAAGCTTGAATCGATAGACAAATAAAAATAATCGGGATTATTTTGTTCATGTTCATATCCTGCCTACCCTTTAAAAACAATGACTTACATTTAATTTTATCAAACTGCAGATAAAGAAAAGCCCATTGAATCAAACCATTCAATGGGCTGCGACACTTAGGAGGGTGCCGTTCTAACTTGCGTTTGGTGGAGTCGGGGGGAGTTGAACCCCCGTCCGAAAAACCTACATCCGCGGTACTACATGTTTAGTCATCTCTATTAATTTAACTTTTTATTAAGCCGAGTGACAGGCCGAACAAAAGCGTGCTCGATTGTGTTTAGCGCTTTCTCTACGAGCGAAGAGTCCACGCGATCTTGATATTTAATGACCATACAATATTAGGGACCCTCAAGCAGGGTTCTAAATGATGGCTAGCGAGCCTAAGCTGCTAGAGTGTGGTTAGAGTCGTTTGCAACTATAACAGTGCGGCTTTTTACGAGGCCAACCGCCCCTCGACATGCACCTAGGGTTTCGTGAATCTCGTCGAATCCTAAATCGACCCCAGAACTAAAATTCTACGCCTTTAGTTTGGAATTGCAACTAATTAACGAACTTTGTGCTTCATCATTCGTTCTTTGTCTATTTTCCATTCTCGATCTTTCACATCTGAACGTTTATCGTGCTCTTTTTTACCCTTTGCAAGGCCAATATTTACTTTCACCCAAGCCTGTTTCCAGTACATAGATGTAGCAACAATCGTATAACCTTGACGTTCAACTTTACTTGCTAGTACTTCTAGTTCTCGTTTGTTTAATAACAACTTACGAATACGAGTTGGGTTGCAAACTACATGTGTAGATGCGGCGTCTAGTGGCATGATCTGCGCACCAGACATAAACGCTTCACCGTTTTTAATAAACACATAACTCTCGGTAATATTTACTTTACCAGCGCGTAATGATTTAACTTCCCAACCTTGGAGTTCTAATCCTGCTTCTAAGCGGTCTTCGATTTTATATTCGAAACTAGCGGTTTTATTTCTCGCTATGGTGTTTTCGCTATTTTTTGGTTTTTTCTTAGCCATAATTTATCTTTATGCACCCATCATTGACGGAATTTAATGTTATAAATCTTATAACAAAATCGCATTTTATCCTAGTACTTGTCTTGCTTTGCGCGGAATAACAAATGAATTTTAGTTAGATAAATGCTAAAGTTGCCTGCTTATTACTAATGGTAGTGTGATATTGAACCTTTAGTAAACGATTTGATTTTTAGATTATAGTTTGAAGATAGGGACATGTATGCCACGGATAACGCGCAGCGCACTGTTAATGTATAGCGCTGACCAAATGTTTAATTTAGTAAACGATGTTGATGCATACCCAAATTTCTTACCAGGCTGTACTGGTACACGCATTTTAGATGAACATGATAACCAAATGACGGCTGCAGTTGATGTTGCCAAAGCGGGTATTAGTAAAACCTTCACCACCAAAAATACCCTGATACCAGGACAACAAGTGAAGATGGATCTAGTCGATGGCCCGTTTAAAAAATTGACCGGTGGTTGGACGTTCAAAGCGTTAGATGAAACGGCGTGTAAAGTGACACTCGATTTAGAATTTGTGTTTAGTAGTAAGTTAGTGGAAGTGGCGTTTGGGCGTATTTTTTCTGATTTAGTGAATAACATGGTGCAGTCTTTTACCGACCGTGCAAAAGAGGTTTATGGTGTTGACCAAAATTAATGTTGAAGTGATTTATGCATTACCAAAAGAGCAAATTACCTTTAAGGTGAGCGTAGAACAAGGTGCGACAGCATTGCAAGTGATCGAAGCATCGGGGATATTAATTAAATATCCAGAGATAGAGTTTACGGTAAATAAAATTGGTATCTACAGTCGTTTAATCAAACTTGATACTGTGGTTGAAGACGGTGAACGGGTTGAAATATACCGACCGTTAACGGCGGATCCAAAAGAGATGCGTAAGCGCCGAGCAGGCAAAGCCAAAGAAGAAGGGCGACTGCACGAAAAGACCGGCCAAAAAATAAAATAATGCCATTGGCATAATAAAAATCACAATCTAGTGCAGGTTGTGATTTTTATTCACTCATATTTATCAGTCTAGCTTATCCATCGCGCTTATCTTGCTATCTCGACCTATTGACCAAGCGGTGTTGAAAAGTTAGGGTTTAGTGGATAATCACCAACCACAGTTTTCAAGTTATCACCTGCAAACGTTAATATCAGCTGTTTACTTGTTACTTTTCCACGGCCTGTTTTGAAGTGATATAAATAATTCCACACGTCATGATCGAATGAATCAACCAGCATTGGACTACCAAGTACAAACGTCACTTGTTCTTTAGTCATATCAACACGTAATTTGTCTACTTGGTCATCCTCAACATAGTTACCTTGTGGGATATCAATTTTATAAACCATTTTTTCTAGAATTGAGCAGCCCGATAAACTAAAGATAGCCAAGCCTGCAATAAGTAAGTGTTTTAAGCGCATAAGTATTTTGCTAATTAAGTCCATATAGAAAGGTAAATAATAACTCGGCTGGCGAGTGAAGTAAATCGGTGTATTTAATCGACTTACTTAACGATACGCTGATTAGTAGGTAAAAGCAGGGATTAGTTCCCTGCATTATCTTGATTCTGAGAGGTTAAACTAACATTTCAGCGGCGTTATTGAGGCTTGATGCGGTGATCTTATCGCCACCAAGTAAACGCGCTAACTCTTCAATACGCATTTCCTGACTTAAAGCTATCATACAGGTCTCGGTGGTTTTACCGTCGGTGGTTTTACTCACATACATCTGCTGATGGCCTTTTGATGCCACTTGCGGTAAATGGGTGACACACATAACTTGGGTTTTATCGCCTAATTGACGTAATAGCTTGCCGACAATGGAGGCTGTTTGTCCGGAAATACCCACATCTACTTCATCAAAAATCAAGGTCGGGGTGGAGATCTTCTGCGCAGTGATCACTTGGATTGCTAAGCTTATACGCGAGAGCTCACCACCTGATGCCACTTTACCCAGTGCTTGTAATGGTTGACCCGGATTGGTTGAGACTAAGAAGTTAATATTATCTAAACCTTGTGGGTTTGGTGCCTTTTGGCCATCGTTTTCGAGGACCATCTCAAAACAGCCATTTTCCATACTCAATTCATGCATACTGGCCGTGATCAGCTTATTTAATTGCTTAGCGTATTTTTGACGGCTGAGGGATAACTTTTCTGATTGTTGATGATATTTAACTTGCGACTCTTGCAGCTCTAGCTTGATACTTTCAATGCGCTCATCATCTCCAGCAATGTTATCCAGCTCGGATTTTAGCATTTGATGGTGTGTAGCTAGTTGTGCTGCGGGTACTTGGTGTTTACGTGCGAGCTCTAAGGCTTTACCTAAACGTTCATCAAGGTATTCAAATTGTTGTGGGTCGCGTTCTAAATTATCGGTATAGCTGCGGAGTTCATTACCGGCTTCTTCAACCAGTACCACAGCTTCTTGTAAGGTATCGGTAATTGATTTTAATTTCGGGTCCATGTCGAGCAAGTTTTCTAAACGGTGGGTAACGACTTGCAGCATACTGCAGATCGTATTGTCTTCATTTTCATACAAGATATCGGCACTGCTCATGCATTCTTCTACTAACTCAGTGCTGTTGGCGAGCAATCTATGTTCAGCTTCAATTTGATTGTATTCACCGTCAGCAAGGCCAAACTCGTCAAGTTCTGATACTTGGTATTGTAATAGTTGCTGGCGCGCCGCACGTTGTTGTTGATTCTGTAATAGTTTCTTTTCCTCATTGGCAAGATTATGCCAAGAACGATAACTATCACGTACGTTGATTTGTAATTTACTATGGCTGGCATAACCATCCAGGATCGCTAATTGAATTTCAGGCTTAAGCAAGGTTTGGTGGGCGTGTTGGCCATGCACCTGAACCAAGAATTGCGACAGTGATTTAAGCTGTTGTAAAGGTACTGGGATACCATTGATGTAGCCTTTAGAGCGACCTTCTGCGGTGATTACACGACGCAGGATACATTCATCTTCATTATTTAATTCGTGCTCGACTAACCACTTATAGGCGAGAGAACTTGCTTCAACGGTAAAGATAGCGCTTATCTCGGCTTTCTTTTCACCTGGGCGCACCGTACTGGCATCAGATCGAGAGCCTAAGGCAAGACCTAATGCATCAATCGCAATTGATTTACCTGCACCAGTTTCACCGGTTACGGTTGTCATTCCCGATTTCAGTTCAAGTTCTAAAAATTTAACGATAGCAAAATTATGAATAGTGAGTTGCGTTAGCATACGTATCCTGTTTATTTTATCAGGCTGGGTTTATATACAGTATATATCTGCAAACCCATAACTGTAAATACTTTGCTTTTAGTTGCCGGGTTTATTTTTGATTTGTGAGCTAGATTAGGGCCATATTGAGATAAGAGTGAGATAAGGAGACGTTGGTGAGAAGTAAGGCTTAACGGGGAACTAAGCCTTATAGTTAGCGTGTTTAGGTTAAAATAATTTACTACCCCAACCTAATTTTTCACGTAAAACTTTAAAATAATCATAGCTTTTGGGATGGATCAAATGCAGGTGATTTTTATCACGTTTGATGATAATTTCATCACCAGGTAACACTCCTATGTGTACGTGACCATCACAACTGACCATCATGTTCTCTTCATTATTTGGCGAAACGACCAATCGCACCGTGCTATTGGCACTAATCACAATGGGGCGACTCGAAAGTGTATGGGGGAACATAGCCATTAAAGTCATCGCTTCTAAATTTGGCGATATAATCGGGCCTCCAGCAGACAATGAATAGGCCGTTGAACCGGTTGGTGTTGATACTAATAAACCATCGGCACGTTGACTGAGCATAAAACTATCATCAATATGCACTTCAAACTCAATCATTGCGGGGATCTTACCTGGGTGTAAGATGGTTTCATTGAAGGCCAGATTAGTGCCTTTTAACATACCGTAGCGATAAATCGAGGTATTTAATAAAATGCGTTTTTCTGAGATATACTCACCTTGTAATACCCCTAATAATTGCTCATCGAAGTCTTCAGGGTCAAGGTCTGTCAGAAAGCCTAAATTACCCCGGTTAACCCCGATAACGGCAATATCAAAACGTGATAATACTCGACCAGCACCTAACATATTACCGTCACCGCCGACAACCACCGCGAGGTCGGCTTCTTCACCTAAATTCATCAGTGGACGTGATACTACCTCTTTCATGTTCAGGTCTTGGGATACTCGGCTATCCACAATCACCTTATAGTTATGTTTGCTTAAAAAATTATGCAGGGCAATAAGGGTTTTGGTTGTTTCTGGGTGCTTAGGTTTACCGATTAACCCGATGGTTTTGAACTCTCTCTTCATTGCCTTGATTCCACTAAGTAAGTATAGATTCAGTATATACTCAAGCGAGTTGAAGATTCAAAGTATAAAGACGATATATATGGCGCTGAGTAAGCAATTTTACTGATGTTTTTCGCACTATTTTACGTTGGGGGATAACTAGAGATGAATTTGACTTGAATCTCGTGTTAGGATCCCCATTATATTTCGGTATAACCCCCTTAATTGTAATATAGTGTACTTATATAAAGTATGCTGAATTGAATGTCGGAGAAAGTAATGAGCAGCGAAGAGCAAAAAGTACAGGCTGAAAAGCAAGTTGAAGAACAGTTAGTAACAGAAGCACAGCCTGTAGTCGAAGGTGTTACAGCTGAAAACGTGACAGTTGAAGAAGTAGCTATCGAAGTTGATGAGTCTGTTGCACGCATCGCTGCACTAGAAGCTGAACTTGCAAAAGCAACGGCATCAGCAGCTGAATTTAAAGATACTGCATTACGCGCTAAAGCTGATGCTGATAACATTCGTCGCCGTGCAGCGATTGATATTGATAAAGCTAAGAAATTCGCATTAGAAAAATTTGCTAATGAACTACTGCCTGTTATTGATAACATGGAACGTGGTCTACAACATGCTGACAAATCAAATGAAGCACTAGTACCACTGATTGAAGGTATTGAGCTAACGGCTAAATCACTGGAATCAGCATTAGAAAAATTTGGTGTTAAATCGGTAAACCCTGAAGGTGAAGCGTTTAACCCTGAATTACATCAAGCGATGAGCATGATTGAAAGTGCAGACGTTGCGCCAAATACAGTAATCACTGTAATGCAAAAAGGTTATGAGCTAAATGGTCGTCTAATCCGACCTGCAATGGTAATGATCTCTAAAGCAGCACCTGCAGCGACACCAACAATTGATACACAAGCTTAATTGCGAATGTAGCAAGCAGCTGTTGTATCAGTAGTTATAGTACAGTTGTGAAAATAGAGCCGTTTGGCTCTATTTTTTTATCTGCGATTTATTCAGAGGTTGGTGTTTTAGTTGCAAGGGGAGATTGCGAGACTAGGGTTCTATTAACCGACATAATTAACCGGCAGGATAAAACGCGCCGAGAATAGCAGTGCGACTGGCCCCTGTGACTGCAGGTAGATTACCTGGCTGTTTATGCATGTGCTGTTTTGCTAGCCAAGCAAACGCAATCGCTTCAACCCAATCGGGATCAATACCAATCTCGGCGGTGGTCATGACAGGGCTATTGGGCAAGAGCTCGGTCAAATCAGCCATCAGTAATGGATTCGCTGCGCCGCCACCACAGATATATACTTCAGTGTTGATACTCACGTTATCGCTATTATCAAGATCTAATTCCATAACCTCATTGGCAATAGAGACTGCTGTAAAACGGGTTAATGTGCGTTGCACGTCGGCATCGTTATAATGATCGGTATATAAGTCGCTAGCTAAATAAGGCTGCAACCAAGCTAGGTTGAATAACTCTCTACCTGTGCTTTTGGGCGGGATTAGCGCAAAGTACTCGTGTTGTAATAGTAAGTTTAATAACGGCTGGATAATAACCCCAGTTTTCGCCCATTGACCATCTTTATCATAGCTTTTATCACTGCTGCTTTTAGCACTAAACCAGGCGTCGAGCAGGGTATTGCCGGGACCGGTATCATAACCAGTGACGGTTTTATCTTGTGCTAAGTTGGGTAAGTAAGTGATGTTCGCCAAACCACCAATATTAACAATCGCGCGATTGATCGTTTGGTGTTGAAATACGGCTTGATGGAATGCCGGGACTAAAGGCGCACCTTGACCGCCAAGCGCCATATCTTTACGTCTAAAATCGGCAACGGTATCAATGTTGGTTAATGCAGCAAGGATATTGGCATCACCGATTTGTAAGGTGAAGCCATGCTCGGGGTGATGACGTATGGTTTGGCCGTGAGAACCTATGGCGGTCACATCATTGGCAGTGTAAGGTGTTTTAGCCAGCAATTGCTGACAGGCTAGTGCAAAGGCTTGAGCAAGCGGTTGCTCTATGGTTGCAAGCGCTGTTATCTCATCATTGTGGGGGCGACATAATTGATGCAGTTGCGCCGTCAGCAGTGCGGGCATAGGCTGTAAGTGTTGCGCAAGTAGCTGACAGCCGCCACCCTTGAACTCAACTAAAGCCGCATCAATACCATCAATGCTGGTGCCAGACATCAGGCCAATATATAACTCACGCTTGTTGGACATTGTTGTTCCTTAACTGCTTGTTAATTATTACTTGCTGCCTATTGCTTACTTTACTCAAAGTATTACTTTCGAACAACGCGTTAGTTTACCTTCACGAGTTATTTTCGATAAAGAGCTATTCTGTGAGCAGAGAGTATAACTTAGCATTACTTTCCAGTTGTTCGATGATGTTTTTGGCTTTTGAGACAAACTTCGTTTTCTCACTACCACGTAATGAATCTGCTTTCGGCAGTGATACCGTTTTCGGATTTTTGTGCTTACCATTAACCAAAAATTCATAGTGTAAATGGGCACCGGTCACACGACCTGTCGCACCAACCGTACCAATTTTCTGATTCTGCTTAACGCGCTGGCCTTGTTTTACTGTGCGCTTATTCATGTGCAAGTATTTGGTGACAATATTAGAACTATGCTTAATAAAGACGTAATTACCGTTAAAGCGATTATAAGCAGAGGCTATTACTTTACCATCACCCGCTGATACAATCGGGGTGCCGGTTCTTGCCGCATAATCAATGCCATTATGCGCGCGTACTTTACCTGTCACAGGGTGGCGACGGTTACGATTAAAGCTCGAACTGATATATTTAAAGTTGACCGGCGCACGTAAAAAGGCTTTACGCATCGAGCGTCCTGACGGCGTATAATAACTACCATCACTATTGCGTACGGCTTGGAACTTATCGCCCTGGTTAATAAACTCAGCGGCTAAAATATTCCCTGTAGAAACAAAGTCACCATCGATATATTGCTCTTCATAAATGACGGCAAAGCTATCGCCTGCGCGAATATCCAAGGCGAAATCGATATCCCAACCAAATATCGTTGCTAAGTTCATGATTTGATTTGCGGGCATGTTGGCTTTTACCCCGGCATTCCAGAAGTTACTGGTGATATCTGCGCGGGCAAATTGCTCGCGAATTTCAATCTTATTTTTAACTGTCTTGGTATCGTAACCATCACTGGTCTTATTGATATATAACGATTCTGTCGCGCTATAAGGATAAATAAGGGCGACAAACTGGCCTGCATCATTGGTGGTAATGGTTATTTTTTGTCCAGGATAAATGCTGCGTAAGCGTTTTGCTGATGATAGTCGGTCTATTTCATAGATGGTTTTTGCTGATAAATGCCCGCGTTGGCCAATTAATGATAAATTGTCGCCCGGTCTAACGATGATCTCTTCACTGGTTAACCGTGTTTTAACGGGCTTGTTTGCAGTCGATATTATCGTTGGTAATTTTAAACTGTAACGATCTCCTACTTGGTAAATGTAGAAAGATTCAGCATCAGAAGATTGCGGTGCGCTGGTGGATACAGGGAGAAACAGCAAGGTAAGGATCAAACCAAAGATAACGACAATGAAGGTTCGGTGCTGTTTTGGTAATTGCTTAAAACGGTTACCGAATGACATAAGAAAGCACTACCTTGTGAGAATATAAAAATAAGTCACATATTCTAACAAATCTTAAGGGCTGTGCAAAAAAAATTATCAGCAAATTAACGGTATTGCCGACTGGCAACGGTTTTCAATTGTAGCGCTATCCAGTACTATAGAGTCATTATATTTAGGTAATAAGTGTGGAGCTTAACATTATGACGCAAATCAATGATGCGTTACGCGAAATTAAACGTGGAACAGAAGAAATCCTAGTTGAAGAAGAGTTAGTTGCAAAACTGAAAGAAGGTCGTCCGCTAAGAATTAAATTAGGTGCTGATCCAACAGGTGCTGACCTGCATTTAGGCCATACTGTTATCTTAAACAAGTTACGTCAATTTCAAGATCTTGGTCATGAAGTTATCTTCTTGATTGGTGACTTCACTGCTACAGTGGGTGATCCGTCAGGTAAGAATTCAACACGTCCACCACTAACACGTGAAGATGTACTTGTTAATGCGAAAACATATACCGACCAAGTATTCAAAATTCTAGACGAATCAAAAACCCGCATTGAGTTTAACTCAACGTGGTTAAACGAATTGGGTGCAGCGGGCATGATCCGTTTAGCGTCGCAACAAACCGTTGCCCGTATGCTAGAACGTGATGACTTCAAAAAACGCTATGCCTCAAATCAAGGTATTGCGATCCACGAATTCATGTACCCGCTACTACAAGGCTATGATTCAGTTGCACTAAAATCTGATGTTGAACTTGGCGGTACCGATCAGAAATTCAACTTGTTAATGGGTCGTGAATTACAAAAAGCAGAAGGTCAGAAACCACAAACCGTGATTATGATGCCACTGCTTGTTGGTCTCGATGGCGTGAAGAAAATGTCTAAATCATCGAACAACTACATTGGTGTGACTGATTCGCCGAATGACATGTTCGGTAAGATCATGTCGATCACTGATGATTTAATGTGGAACTACTTTGAACTGTTATCATTCCGCCCATTAGCTGAAATTGAACAGTTCAAAGCCGATATCGCAGCAGATGCAGTTAATCCACGTGATATTAAAATTGCATTAGCAAAAGAAATCATTGCGCGCTTCCATGATGAAGCCGCAGCAGAAAGTGCCCATAATGATTTCACTCAGCGTTTTTCTAAAAATGCGATCCCAGATGAAATGCCGGAATTCGACTTTGCCGTAAGTGATGCATTGGCTATCGCTAACTTGTTAAAAGAAGCGGGCCTAGTATCTGGTACGTCTGAAGCAATGCGTATGATCAAGCAAGGCGCAGTTAAGATTGATGGCGAGAAAGTAGAAGACACACGCTTTGTGCCAGCAGCTGGTACTGCGGTATACCAAGTTGGTAAACGTAAGTTTGCGCGTATTACTTTAGTGTAATCGTTTTACTCTGATATCGGTAAATGAAAAAGGCCCG
The DNA here is from genome assembly GCF_002836355.1 of Moritella sp. Urea-trap-13. Lineage (NCBI taxonomy): Bacteria > Pseudomonadati > Pseudomonadota > Gammaproteobacteria > Alteromonadales > Moritellaceae > Moritella > Moritella sp. Urea-trap-13. The sequence continues at coordinate 50,176 of NZ_PJCA01000038.1, read as the reverse complement.
TTATGATTAATCTCATAACGGGTCTTTTTATATTGAGGATAACGTGATTATGTTTATAACTGGACTATTCTTATAATGTGACAGTGCTTATTAAGATCGATGATGTTTTAAAATGAAAATAGGTAATCGTAAATGCCAATGTACTGCGGCCATGCGGAGTGTAAATACCCCTGTCATCGCCAGTAACATCGCCACTCCTTCACTTATACCAATGAACAGTGCACCAGTATAAACAACGCCTCCCAGTACCGACGCTGTCGCATAGATGTCTTTTTGTAATACCATAGGTACGCGGCTCGCCAATAGATCACGGATAATACCGCCTGCAACACCGGTGACCACACCCATTACCACAGCTGTCATCGCCGGGGCGCCATAAGCTAAGGCTTTTTGGGTTCCTATTACGGTGAATAAGGCTAAACCTGCGGCATCGGCAAGCGGCAACAATATTGGTGGCATGCGATGATTACGGTTAGCAAACAAAATAGTTAGCAAGGACGTCAGAATAATAACGCTGAGATAAACTGGGTCGTGTACCCAGAACGCCGGACCTACATCTAAGATAGCATCACGTATTGTGCCACCGCCAATCGCGGTTACCGCAGCCAATACTGTCGCGCCAAATGGATCCATGCGCATCTGCCCTGCGACTTGTACGCCTGATATCGCAAAAACAGCAGTACCAGCTAAATCGAGTAAATAAATAATATCCATGTTCATCATCAGTAAACTTATTAATCCTTTCTACATCTGTCCATAATTAAGAAGTGAAGAGTATACGGAAAGCGAAAATGATTTCTTTTAGCTATATCGAATTTTTAACAAATAAAGTTGCAGAATATGAATAAAATTTGAATTGTTAACGAAGTAATAGTAAGTGTAATCAATATTATATTTCAGATGAAATCGGCGAGGAAGTGAGTAAAAGAGGGGGTTACAGGCATAAAAAAACAGCATAGAGAAGTTTTCGATATTTATAATTAACTATTATAAAACAAGAAACTTTTCCATGCTGTTTTCGGAACTTTAAAACTATAGGCTAGCGATTGATGGTAAAACACCACTTGTGATAGCTAAAGTAGTTAAAACAGTAAAAACGGCTAGAAATTCTTTCATGATTATATCCTTTGGTTGATTGATTGAATACATTATGCACACATTTCACTCGCATGGCTAGCTTTTTATAAGAAAAGTGTGTCTTTTGAAGCTTTGGGTGCCTGTGGTGGCTGAAGCGCTGATTAGTGTGTGTATTTCTGTTTTTGTTGGTCTATTGTCTGGTCACGACTCGTATTATTGTTGCCGTGGCTTATAAATTACTTGTAGAAGTGTGGTTTTAGCCGTCACGAACGACACTTTGCATGTATTGGCTTAAATGAGGTGCACTTGGTCAGCTAAGCAGAATTTTAAGGCTGATGGGTAATGCACAAATATAGGTCTCAATAATAAGATTAAATCGGTTTAATGGTTTGAATAGGGTGAAGTGTCGTCATATTCGTATTACAATAGAGGCATTATGATTGTAAACATTATCAGCACTGGAAGTTCAGTAATGTCATGATAATGAATTGATTAAAAGGTTATTAAGTATTATGAGTAATATTATCCCAATGACTGCACGCGGTGCAGGGAATTTACGTATTGAATTAGATCAACTTAAAACTGTTCGTCGACCTGAAATTGTGAAATCAATTGCAGACGCGCGTGAGCACGGTGATTTAAAAGAAAATGCCGAATACCATGCAGCACGTGAAGAGCAAGGTTTCTGTGAAGGCCGTATTCAAGATATTGAAGGTAAACTGTCGAATTGTCAGATTATTGATGTGACAAAAATCCCTAATAACGGGCGTGTTATTTTTGGGTCTACTGTCGGGCTTTATAATACTGAAACAGAAGAAGAGATCACTTATAATCTTGTCGGTGATGATGAAGCGAATATTAAAGAAAACCGTATTTCAATTAACTCGCCAATCGCACGTGGTTTAGTGGGTAAAAGTGTAGATGATGTAGCGATGGTGAAGACACCAGGCGGCGCGATCGAATTTGAAATTGTATCGGTAGAATATATCTAACTATCGACACACTGGGTAAAGCTGCAGACACGAACTAGTGTGTTCAGCGACCCAGCTTTAAGGCTGGGTATAGTCGAGCTGGGATTCCTTGCCCAGCTGGATACTCACAAAGCTATTATTTCTTTGGCAGTATGATTTTCTTTTCATCACTTGTACGATAAATAACCAGTGTATGGCCAATACTTAGTACTTTTTCTGCGTTAGCTTCTTTAACAATGGTATCCATCACTAATGCTTTTTGGTCACGGTCTTCAGACGCAACTTTAATTTTGATTAGTTCATGATGAGAGATAGCTAATTCGATTTCAGCCATAACACCTTCAGTTAGGCCGTGTTGGCCTAGTAAGATGACAGGTTTTAATGAATGTGCTAAACCTTTTAAGTGTTGCTTTTGTTTGTTGCTTAATGCCATATTTTAAATTTCTTATTACTTAGGGTTGAAAAAGAGTAATTTTAGCTTCATCTTCATCTTAATACCATGCCATTATGGTAATGGTTTAAAAAAATATTATTAACAGGCTTTCAGATGACCCCGACACCGAAGAAAAAAAGTACCCAAAAAGGCAGTTCTAAAAATTGGTTACAAGAGCATCACAACGATAAATACGTTAAAGATGCAAAGAAACAAGGGTTGCGTTCACGTGCAACTTTTAAGCTTGAAGAGATCCAAGCAAAAGATAAATTATTAAAACCGGGTATGAATATTGTCGACCTTGGTGCTGCTCCTGGTGGTTGGTCACAATTTGCTGTGAAGCACCTAGGTGATAAAGGTCGTGTTATTGCTTGTGATATTTTAGCTATGGATCCAATTGCAGGCGTTGATTTCTTGCAAGGTGACTTTAGAGATGAAAAAGTATTATCGGCATTACTGGCGAAAGTCGGTGATGGCCAGATTGATGTTGTTATCTCTGATATGGCACCAAATATGAGTGGTAATATTGGTGTTGATCAACCAGCAGCAATGTATTTGGTCGAATTGGCACTGGAAATGTGCCGTGAAGTACTTAAACCTGGTGGTAGTTTTGCGGTTAAAGTGTTTCAAGGTGAAGGCTTTGAGCAATTTATGAAAGATGTTCGTAGTATGTTTACTGTCGTTAGAACCAGAAAACCGGATTCGTCACGTGCGCGTTCACGCGAAGTCTTTATCGTTGCAACAGGTTATAAAGGTTAAATTTTGTAATCAGTTACAAAAATAATGTTACTGCTGTGATTAAAGAATAAAATCGAGATTTTTCATCAATAAGCATTTAATTATGTTAATAAATCGTCAAGTCTTGATATATTTGAGTAGACAGTAGAGAATATCAAAAGGGTTCTGCAACCTTGCATTTTACTTGTAAGGATCACAGGATTTAAAATTTAAAATGTAAGTTGTTGTTAAACTGTCTATATTTAGAATATATTGAGTGTTTCAACTGTTTTTTTTCAGGGAACTTAAGACCCGGAGAGGCTAGATTTTGAGTGATATGGCAAAAAATCTGATTTTATGGCTGGTTATTGCAGTCGTACTAATGTCAGTATTTCAGAGTTTCGGACCAAATGACAATTCCAGTAATCAGTTAGATTACAGTTCATTTGTACAACAAGTTAGAAATAAACAGGTTAACGAAGTTAAGATCAACGGACGTACAATCCGTGGTGTTAGCCAAGGTGGTCAGAAGTTTGTTACTTTCTTACCAGCGGAAGACCCACAGCTGTTAAATGACTTGTTAAACAACAACGTTAAAGTATTTGGTGAGCCTGAAGCAGAAGAAAGTTTATTAACTTCTATATTCATCTCTTGGTTCCCAATGCTATTACTTATCGGTGTTTGGGTGTTCTTTATGCGCCAAATGCAAGGTGGCGGCGGTAAAGGCGCTATGTCATTCGGTAAGAGTAAAGCGCGTCTAATGAGTGAAGACCAAATCAAAACAACATTTGCTGACGTTGCTGGTTGTGATGAAGCAAAAGAAGAAGTTGCTGAATTGGTTGATTACTTAAAAGATCCAAGTCGCTTCCAAAAACTGGGTGGTAAAATCCCAACTGGTATCTTATTAGTTGGTTCTCCTGGTACAGGTAAAACATTACTTGCGAAAGCGATTGCTGGTGAAGCTAAAGTACCATTTTTCACTATCTCAGGTTCTGATTTCGTTGAAATGTTTGTTGGTGTTGGTGCATCTCGTGTACGTGACATGTTCGAACAAGCGAAGAAAACATCACCATGTATCATCTTCATTGATGAAATCGATGCTGTTGGTCGTAAGCGTGGTTCTGGTATGGGCGGTGGTCACGATGAACGTGAGCAAACGTTAAACCAAATGTTAGTTGAAATGGATGGCTTTGAAGGTAATGAAGGTATCATTGTTATTGCTGCGACGAACCGTCCAGACGTACTTGATCCAGCATTATTACGTCCAGGCCGTTTTGACCGTCAAGTAACCGTTGGTCTACCTGATATCCGTGGTCGTGACCAGATCTTGAAAGTACACATGCGTAAAGTACCTATCAGCGATGACGTTGAAACAGTTCTTATTGCACGTGGTACGCCAGGTTTCTCTGGTGCTGAGCTTGCTAACCTTGTAAATGAAGCTGCACTATTTGCTGCGCGTACCAATAAACGTACTGTATCAATGGCTGAATTTGAGAAAGCTAAAGATAAGATCTTAATGGGTGCTGAACGTAAGAGCATGGTAATGAGCGAAGATGAGAAAACGATGACAGCGTACCACGAAGCTGGTCACGCAATCGTTGGTCGCTTAGTACCTGATCATGATCCTGTTTATAAAGTAAGTATCATTCCACGTGGCCGGGCGCTAGGTGTAACAATGTACTTACCATTGCAAGATCGCGTGAGTCATTCAAAACGTCATCTAGAAAGCATGATCTCAAGCCTTTACGGTGGTCGTATTGCTGAAGAAATTATCTTTGGTAAAGACTATGTATCAACGGGCGCATCAAATGATATTGAACGTGCAACGGATATTTCTCGTAAGATGGTAACGCAATGGGGTCTATCTGAAAAATTAGGTCCGATGAAGTTTGCTGATGAACAAAGTGAAGTATTCCTTGGCGGCGGTGGTTCACAGGCTGCAAGCATGTCTGCTGATACGGCGAAATTGATTGATGAAGAAATTCGTTTCTTAGTTGATACTAACTACGCTCGCTCACATCAGATCTTAACCGATAATATTGATATTTTGCATTCAATGAAAGATGCATTAATGAAATATGAAACTATCGATGCAAAACAACTTGATGACTTGATGGCTCGTGTTGAAGTGCGCGCTCCTGCAGATTGGGGCGAAAGCTACGGTACACTAGATAAAGACGAATCTAAAGATGTGAAAAAAGAAACAAATGACGAAGATAGCGAAAAAGATAGTGATAAAAAAGATACAGAATAAGCACTAGCTTAGCCGGTATTACTTTATAGCTATTAATTCATGATAGAATAAACCTCGAGTCTAACTCGGGGTTTTTTTTTAGGGATAGAAACGATAATGCAGTTAAACTTAACCGCCAATAGCAATAATGTTAAAATACTCGATCTGAATCAACCTGTGGTCATGGGCATTCTAAATGTAACACCGGACTCTTTTTCTGATGGTGGTCAATACCACGGGTTAGATGCGGCCTTTAACCAAGCCCAAAAAATGGTTGCCGATGGTGCCAAGATTATTGATATAGGCGGTGAATCAACACGCCCTGGTGCCAGTGCTGTTAGCTTAGAAGAAGAACTTGCCCGTGTTATCCCTATTATTAAACGTATAGCGGCACAGCTAGATGTGGTTATTTCTATCGATACCAGTAAAGCTGAGGTTATGCGTCAAGCCATTGCTGCAGGTGCCGACATTATTAATGATGTTAGAGCGTTGCAGGAAAAAGGGGCACTACAAGCGGCCGCTGAACTGGCGGTACCTGTGTGCATTATGCATATGCAAGGTCAACCAAGTACCATGCAAGACGCACCGTCTTATCAAAATGTAACGACAGAAGTGTTAACATTTTTACAGTCGCGTATTGACGATTGTGTTAACGCGGGAATTAAGCGTGAGCATATTATCCTAGACCCAGGGTTTGGTTTTGGTAAAACCTTAGAGCAGAATTATCAGTTATTGGCTGACACACCTGTGTTTCATCAATTTGGTTTACCAGTTCTGATTGGCGTTTCACGTAAGTCGATGATAGGTAATTTATTGCAGTGTGATGAATCACAGCGATTAGCCGGTAGTCTTGCATGTGCGACTGCTGCAGCCACCGCTGGCGCACAAATATTACGTGTCCACGATGTTAGAGAAACGGCGGATGTTTTAGCTGTCGTGGCCCAGCTCGCTAAGCACCGTCTTAGCAACAATAGTTTTAGTAACAATAGCATTAGCATTAGTAACAATAGCATTAGTAAAAACAGCATTAGTAAAAACAGTATTTAAACATAGCATTAGAAAATATAGTGCGAGTAAGCGTAATTCAGATAACAGCAGTAAATAATTAAACTAAATCAATAGATCGTAAGTAACGGTTTAAATTAAAAATAGACGAGTTGAGTTGAATCTCGACTAACAATAAAGATATTAGGGATTAAATATGTCAAGAAAGTATTTTGGTACCGATGGTATTCGCGGCCTTGTAGGTAAAGCACCAATTACACCTGAGTTTGCACTTAAATTGGGTTGGGCTGCAGGTAAAGTACTTGCACAGCAAGGCACTAAGAAAGTCCTTATCGGTAAAGATACACGTATTTCTGGTTACATGTTGGAATGTGCTTTAGAAGCGGGTTTATCAGCGGCAGGTCTTGATGCTGCGTTTATGGGGCCAATGCCGACACCGGCAGTTGCCTATCTAACGCGTACGTTCCGCGCAGAAGCAGGTATTGTCATCAGTGCATCGCATAACCCATACCATGATAACGGTATTAAATTTTTCTCTGCTAACGGTACAAAATTACCAGATGAAGTTGAATTGGCGATTGAAGCGCAGTTAGAACAGGAATTAACCTGTGTTGAGTCGGCATTACTGGGTAAAGCAGTACGTATTGAAGATGCGGCTGGTCGTTATATTGAATATTGTAAAAGTACCTTCCCATCACGTGCTAGCCTAAAAGGCCTGAAAATTGTACTAGATTGTGCCCATGGCGCAACTTATCACATCGCACCCAACGTATTTAAAGAGTTAGGTGCTGAAATTATCACGATTGGTGTCAGTCCAAATGGGTTAAACATTAATGATGGTTGTGGTGCAACAGAACCCGCAGCATTAGCGGCACGTGTACTTGCTGAAAACGCTGATCTTGGTGTGGCTTATGATGGTGATGGCGACCGTCTGATGATGGTTGATCATACTGGTTATGTTATTGACGGCGATGAAATCCTTTATATTATTGCACGTGATGCACTGCGTAACGGTGAATTAAAAGGCGGTGTCGTTGGCACATTAATGGCGAATATGGGCTTAGAGTTAGCGCTTAAGTCATTGGGCATACCGTTTGCGCGAAGTGCTGTTGGTGATCGCTATGTCGTTGAAATGCTACTTGAGAAAGGCTGGCGTATTGGTGGTGAAAACTCAGGTCATATTATTTCACTGGATCACACCACCACAGGTGACGGTATTGTATCAAGCTTATTAGTATTAGCTGCTATGGTACAAAGTGGCTTAACACTGAAAGAGTTACGCTCTGGTATGAGTAAGTTTCCACAAGTATTAGTCAATGTTCGCTTTAGTGGTGATTCCGATCCATTGTTAGCTGAATCAGTGTTACAAGCGGTTAAAGAGGTTGAACTGGAACTTGCTGATCGCGGTCGTGTATTATTGCGTAAATCGGGTACTGAACCGCTTATCCGTGTAATGGTTGAAGGCGAAGATGAAGCGCATGTATTAGCACTGGCGAATAAAATCGCTGATGCCGTTAAAGCGACGTTTTAAGCCCGCGTAGATAGTTATTTTAAGGCTTATTAGTATACCGCAACTGATGTTGTTTTGTGCTAAAGCCTTTTATTCATTGTTTTTTTAATAATCAGCTTGCAACTAGGGTAGAGGTTAGATAATATCTGCTTCGCTTTACCACTTATCGTGATTTAGTTAGAGATTGACTGAATATCGAATTAAGTGTCCCTTACCTCGGGTAAGGATGTTCGATAAAGCTATATTAAACCTTTTGAGATTTAGGTATTAAAATGTACGAAGTTATTATTGTTATTTACTTAATTGTTGCACTTGCAATCATTGGATTCGTTCTAATGCAGCAAGGCAAAGGCGCTGATATGGGTGCTAGCTTTGGTTCTGGCGGTTCAAATACTGTATTTGGTGCTGGCGGTTCAGGTAACTTTTTAACTCGCGTTACTGCAATACTTGCTGTTGCATTTTTTGCTTTAAGCCTAGTGCTTGGTAACTTATCTACGCAATCAGATACTGATGTGATTTTAGATGCTGAAAAACCAGCAATCACAAGTGATGTTCCTGTAGCACCAGTAAGTAACAGTGACGTACCTCAATAAGCATTAAGCATGGCTAGATACACTATACGTCAGCTTAAGGTATTATGTAGTAAGAAAGTAAGTTACAACTATCACCTCAAATAGATACTGTAACTTATAAAATAGATAGTATAAATTTAGTATTGCGCGGATGTGGCGGAATTGGTAGACGCGCCAGCTTGAGGGGTTGGTGACTTAGGTCGTGGGGGTTCAAGTCCCCCCATCCGCACCACTAAATTTATAAATAAATATTAAAAGCTGATTCGTGATGAATCGGCTTTTTTTGTTTTTATTGTTCGGTATATTATTACTTGTATTGGTATGGATAGTTGCACCGAGTTTAAGATCTACTTCCGCGTTTGTTATCCTCCAACTAAAGTGTTTTTATTGCTATAAAATATATCAAAATAACGTTCAATTTAGCTTCATTGCTTACCGCAAGGTATCCTATTCACTATTAAAGTAAATTTTGCCTTGCTTATTACTGTAGCAATAGCCTATAATCAGCGCAGTAAGAACATTGTCGCGGGATGGAGCAGTTTGGTAGCTCGTCGGGCTCATAACCCGAAGGTCGTTGGTTCAAATCCAGCTCCCGCAACCATTTTCTTATACCTGTTGATAGGGCTAGTCAACAGTGTGCAAATAGCATTACTTAAATTTAATTTTATCTCGGTAAATGTAATTTAAGTAATTCTATTGGCTTCTTGTTTATTATTTACTTAATAAGCACCACGCAAGTGGATTACAAGGTCTAGTAGTAAGAAGCCTCGCCTTATAGTCGGGGCTTTTTTATTTTTTAAATTACGGGCATATGCCCTTTTTTTGTTTTTATGGAGGGTTGTTTTGGCGAGTCTAGAACAAACGCTAACTGAATTGTTAGAACCAACAGTTGAAATGTTAGGTTTTGAACTTATTGGTATTGAGTTTACACGAGCTGGTAAACACTCAACATTACTTGTTTATATCGATCATGAAAACGGTATTTTCGTTGATGATTGTTCGAAAGTAAGTCACCAACTTAGCGCGATTATGGATGTTGAAGATCCAATCTCCACTGAGTACTTCTTAGAAGTATCTTCACCTGGTATGGAACGTCCATTGTTTAAAGCATCACATTACCAAGAGTACTGTGGTTCTGAAATCAAAGCATTGTTACGTATGGCCGTTAATGGTCGTCGTAAATTAAAAGGCGTAATCAAAAGTGTTGACGGTGATATGATCACTGTAACAATTGATGGCAAAGACGAAGTCTTAGCACACGCGAATATTCAAAAAGCAAATATAGTTCCAAAATTTGACTAACGAGGCGTCCGGGAATGAATAAAGAAATTCTGTTAGTTGTTGATGCAGTTTCTAACGAGAAAGCACTACCTCGTGAGAAAATTTTCGAAGCAATGGAAATTGCATTAGCGACAGCAACTAAAAAAAGATATGAAGGCGAAATCGAAGTTCGTGTTGAAATTGACCGTAAAACTGGTAATTTTGAAACGTTCCGTCGCTGGCTTGTAATTGATGATAAAGGTGAACCATTAGAAAATCCTTTCTCAGAAATTACCCTGGACGCAGCTAAATTTGATGATGAAAGCATCGAAGTTGGCGGTTTCATTGAAGATACAATTGAATCTGTTGTTTTTGACCGTGTAACTACGCAAACAGCTAAGCAAGTGATCATTCAAAAAGTACGTGAAGCAGAACGCGATTTAATCGTTCAGCAATACGCTAAACACGAAGGTGAGTTAATCACTGGTTTAGTAAAACGTGCTAACCGTGAAACAGTAGTAGTTGATCTTGGTAACAATGCTGAAGCAGTAATGTTCCGTGATGAAATGCTACCACGTGAATCATTCCGTACTGGCGACCGTATTAAAGCTTTACTGAAAGAAGTAAAGCCTGAAGCGCGTGGCACACAGCTGTTTATCAGCCGTTCTTGTAACGAAATGCTAATCGAATTGTTCCGCGTAGAAGTGCCAGAATTCAACGAAGAGATGCTTGAACTTAAAGCCGCTGCTCGTGATCCGGGTTCACGTGCTAAAATCGCGGTTAAGTCTAACGACAAACGTATCGATCCTGTTGGTGCTTGTGTTGGTATGCGTGGCGCACGTGTACAAGCTGTATCAAGTGAACTAAACGGTGAACGAGTTGATATTATCCTTTGGGATGATAACCCAGCGCAGTTTGTTATCAATGCAATGGCACCTGCTGAAGTTGCTTCTATTATTGTTGACGAAGATCAGCATTCAATGGATATTGCGGTTGAACAAGACAATCTAGCACAAGCAATTGGCCGTAACGGTCAAAACGTACGTCTAGCTTCACAACTGACTGGTTGGGAACTAAACGTAATGACAGTTGCTGATGCGAAAGAAAAGCATCAAAAAGAAAATGACCGTTTGTTGAATATCTTCACTGATAAATTAGATATCGATGATGATATGGCTGAATTACTGATCGACGAAGGTTTCTCTTCATTAGAAGAAATCGCGTATGTACCAGTTAATGAATTCTTACAAATTGATGGTTTTGATGAAGATCTAGTTGATGAATTACGTTCACGTGCTAAAAACGCACTAACGACATCTGCACTTGCTGCAGAAGAATCACTAGAAGGTGCTGAACCAAGTGCTGATTTATTAGCGCTTGAAGGCTTAGAAAAGCACCTTGCTTATGTTCTTGCCAGCATCGGAGTAACAACTCTGGAAGAGCTAGCTGAACAAGGCATCGACGATTTAAGCGAAATTGAAGAGTTAACGGATGAACGTGCCGGCGAATTAATTATGGCTGCACGTAATATCTGTTGGTTCAGTGATAGCGAATAATAACGCGAAGAGAGGGATCGAATTACATGGCAGATGTATCAATTACAAAATTGGCCGAGGATATCGGTACGACTGTTGATCGCCTAGTACAACAATTCTCTGATGCTGGTATAGCAAAAGCGAACGATAGTACGGTAAATGAAGGTGAAAAGCAGACACTACTTGTGCACTTAAGTGAGCAACATGGTAGTGATACGGCTGAGCCAAATCGCTTAACATTACAACGCAAAACCAAAAGCACGCTTAGCGTAGCAAGCGGTGGCGGTAAGCAGAAATCAGTAGCAGTAGAAGTACGTAAAAAACGTACTTACGTAAAACGTACTGCCGCTGAAGATGAAGCGACATTAGCAGAAGAAAAAGCTGCAACTGAAGCCGCTGAACAAGCTGCAGCAGAAGTAGCAGCTAAAGCAGCTGAATTAAAAGCACAAGTAGACGCAGAAGCAAAATTAAAAGCTGACGCAGAAGCAAAAGTAAAACGTGATGCTACAGAAAAAGCAAAACGTGAAACAAAACAAAAAACTACAAAATCAAAAGAGGCAGATGATATGGCGAAGCGCGAAGCGGAAGCGTTGAAGCAGAAGCAAGAGCAGGAAGCCACTCGTAAAGCTGAGCTGGAAGCTCAACAAAAAGCTGAAGAAGCACGTAAATTAGCAGAAGAAAACTCTGGCCGTTGGGCTGCAGAAGAAGCTGAACGTGCAAAAACAGATAAATCGGCAGATTACCACGTAACAACATCTACGCATGCACAAGCTGCAGAAGATGATGCTGATGCACTTGCACAAAAAGGTGATCGTAAGAAGAAAGCTGTAGCGCCAGTAGTTGAAGCGGCAAAACCTGCACCAAAAGGTAAAGGCAAAGCACGTAAAGCGAAAGGCCGTAAACCTGATAACCGTTATAGCCGTCATCAAGGTAAATCAGTTAACGCACCTGAAGGTATGCAACAAGGTTTCAACAAGCCTGTTGCTAAAGTTGAACGTGATGTTCGCATCGGTGAGACTATCAGTGTTAGCGAATTAGCACAAAAAATGGCAATCAAAGCGACTGAAATCATCAAATACATGATGAAGCAGGGTTCTATGGTTACTATTAACCAAGTACTTGACCAAGAAACTGCACAACTTGTTGCAGAAGACATGGGTCATAAAGTTATCTTGGTTAAAGAAAATGCTTTAGAAGAAGCTATTTTAGCTGAAGCACAAGGTGAAGGCGAGCAAGTTAAAGTAACGCGTGCTCCTGTTGTTACTATCATGGGTCACGTTGACCACGGTAAAACATCACTACTAGATTATATCCGTCGCGCTAAAGTTGCTGATGGTGAAGCTGGTGGTATCACACAGCACATTGGTGCTTATCACGTTGAAACAGAAAACGGCATGGTGTCTTTCCTTGATACTCCTGGACACGCGGCGTTTACGTCTATGCGTGCTCGTGGTGCTCAAGCGACAGATATTGTTGTACTTGTTGTTGCAGCTGATGATGGTGTTATGCCACAAACAATCGAAGCTATTCACCATGCGAAAGCGGCTGATGTGCCTCTGATTATCGCAGTGAACAAGATGGATAAAGAAGGTGCTGATACAGACCGCGTTAAGAGCGAACTAGCTCAACACAACGTTATGCCAGAAGACTGGGGCGGCGAAAACATGTTTGTTTATGTTTCTGCTAAAGCCGGTACTGGTGTTGATGAACTACTTGAAGCTATCTTATTACAAGCTGACGTATTAGAACTAGAAGCGGTTGCTACTGGTCCTGCTGCGGGTGTTGTTATTGAATCTCGTCTTGATAAAGGCCGTGGTCCAGTTGCAACTGTACTTGTACAACAAGGTGAACTTAAGCAAGGCGATATCGTTCTTTGTGGTCTAGAATATGGCCGTGTTCGTGCAATGCGCGATGAGAATGGTAAGCCAATCGAATCTGCTGGTCCTTCTATTCCTGTAGAGATCTTAGGTCTTTCTGGTGTACCTCGTGCAGGTGACGAAGCGACTGTAGTTCGTGATGAGAAGAAAGCACGTGAAGTTGCGCTTTACCGTCAAGGTAAATTCCGTGATGTGAAACTTGCTCGTCAACAGAAATCTAAACTTGATAACATGTTTGCGAACATGGAAGCGGGCGAAGTTTCTGAGCTTAACATCGTACTTAAAGCAGATGTTCAAGGTTCACTTGAAGCACTTTGTGAGTCACTTGTTAAACTTTCAACTGACGAAGTTAAAGTTGCTATCATCACGCGTGGCGTTGGTGGTATTACTGAAACTGACGTAACACTTGCTGCTGCATCAAACGCTATCGTACTTGGTTTCAACGTACGTGCTGACGCAAAAGCACGTGAAGTTGTTAACAACGAAAGTGTTGATTTACGTTACTACAGCGTTATCTATGACTTGATTGATGAAGTTAGACAAGCGATGAGCGGTCTGCTTGCGCCTGAATTCCGTCAAGAAATCATTGGTCTTGCTGAAGTTCGTGATGTGTTCAAATCACCTAAAATTGGCTCAATCGCTGGTTGTATGGTTACTGAAGGTATCATTAAACGTAGCGCGCCAATCCGTGTACTACGTGAAAACATCGTTATTTACGAAGGCGAACTTGAATCTCTACGTCGCTTTAAAGATGACGTACAAGACGTTCGTATGGGTATTGAATGTGGTATCGGCGTTAAGAACTATAACGACGTACGCGTTGGTGACCAAATCGAAGTATTCGAAACTGTTGAAATTAAACGTACTCTGTAACGGTTAATAGCTCGGTTCGATTAAAATAACTTTATGGGGGCCTTCGGTCCCCATTTTCCTTTAGAGGAATTTAAAAATGGCAAAAGAATTCAGTCGTTCTCGTCGTGTTGCTCAGCAATTACAACAAGAAATTGCGCGTATTTTACAGCGTGAAGTAAAAGATCCACGTGTAGGTATGGTTACAGTATCAAGTATCGATCTGTCTCGTGACCTTTCTTACGCAAAAGTTTATGTTACGTTTTTCAACATCGATGACGATGAAGCTCGTATTAAAGACGGTATCGCGGCATTAGACGCAGCAAGTGGTTATATCCGCTCGTTAGTTGGTAGCGCAATGAAGTTACGTATCGTACCTGAACTGCGTTTCATCTATGACAACACTTTGGTTGAAGGTATGCGTCTGTCAACGTTAGTAACTGAAGTACGTGCTAAAGATAAAAAATTGCAAGATGATTACGGCACTACTGAAGGTGATGATAAAGACGCTTCTGAAGGAGAGTCTTAGTCATGTCTCCACGTCGTCGTCGCTGGAAAGGTCGTGATGTGCATGGTGTATTCTTGTTGGATAAACCAACAGGAATTAGTTCAAACGATGCCTTACAGCGTGTAAAGAAGATTTTCTTTGCTGCTAAAGCGGGCCATACAGGCGCTCTAGATCCATTAGCGACTGGTATGTTGCCATTGTGCTTTGGTGAAGCAACGAAGTTTTCTCAGTTTTTACTTGATTCAGACAAGCGTTACATCGTAACTGCAAAGCTGGGTGAACGTACGGATACATCAGACTCGCATGGCGAGATCGTGCAAACACGCCCGGTCAACGTCAGTGATGCAGAGTTATTGATTGCACTTGATACATTCCGTGGCGACACAGAACAAGTACCATCAATGTTCTCGGCATTAAAGCACGAAGGCAAGCCTTTGTACTGGTATGCGCGTCAAGGTATCTTTATCGATCGTCCTGCACGTCCAATTTCAGTATTTGAACTTAAATTATTAAGTTTTGATAACGATGAAGTTAACCTAGAGATTCACGTGAGTAAGGGTACTTATATCCGTACTATCGTTGATGATCTTGGTGAGCTATTGGGCTGCGGCGCACATGTAAGCATGCTACGTCGTATTGGCGTTAGTGCTTACCCTGCAGAACGTATGATGACGTTCGAACAATTGGAAGAGATTGTTGAGCAAGCAAATGTTGACGGTGTTGAGCCGAAAGAGTTGCTTGATCCATTATTGATGCCACTTGATTCAGCAGTAAGTCATTTACCTGAAGCGAACATGAATACAGAGAGTGGTGATTTTATATTACACGGCCAGCCCGTCGTAATACCGAATACGCCGGAATCTGGCTTAGTGCGCATGACTGTTGGTGAAGACCGCGTCTTTATTGGTGTTGGTGCGATGGACGACCAAGGTCGTGTAGCACCAAAACGTGTAGTTAACTATGAAACACAGGCTCGTGAGCCACAATAGTTCGATGTTCAGATAATTGCACTAGTGGATTAGTAAAAGGCATGATTACGCAGGTAATCGTGCTTTTTTTATACGTCTTTTTCGGTGTGTTATTTGTTTATTTATTGATTGATGAAAATGATTGCAGGAATTAATCGAGGTCTGTATACTCCGGGCTTCTTCTTATAGCTGAACGAGTGGTCGGCTATAAGCTATTTATCTATATTGGAGATTCCACTATGTCATTAAGCGCTGAAGCTAAAGCAGTAATCGTTGCAGATTTCGCACGTCAAGAAGGCGACACAGGTTCAACTGAAGTTCAAGTTGCACTTCTAACTGCACAAATTAACCACCTTCAAGGTCACTTCAAGAAGCACATCCACGATCACCACAGCCGTCGTGGTCTATTACGTATGGTTGCTAGCCGTCGTAAACTTCTTGACTACCTAAAACGTACTGAAAACGTACGTTATGCAGATCTTATTGCACGTTTAGGTCTACGTCGTTAATCGACGATTAATTTGACGTCTACGGACAACAAATTATAAGAAAGGAGCCAATTTGGCTCCTTTTTGCTTTTTAATTTCCCTTCAAACGCCCCCATTACACGTTATTTTCGAACTTATTTCACTATTTCCAATACTTACATTGCCCTTTAATTTTTTTATGCCGTATACTTAGCGACGAAATTAAAGAGACATTAAAGATTAAGGACAAAGAGTGAATCCTATCGTAAAATCGTTTAAGTATGGTCAACATACAGTTACATTAGAAACAGGTGTTATTGCACGTCAAGCAACAGCAGCTGTAATGGCAAGCATCGGTGATACTTCTGTTTTAGTAAGTGTTGTTGGTAAAAAACACGCTGAAGCTGGTCGTGATTTCTTCCCGCTAACAGTGAATTACCAAGAACGTACTTACGCTGCAGGTAAGATCCCTGGTGGCTTCTTTAAACGTGAAGGCCGTCCAAGTGAAGGCGAGACATTAACATGTCGCCTAATCGACCGTCCAATCCGTCCACTATTTCCTGCTGGCTTCAAAAATGAAGTTCAAGTAGTAGCTACTGTTGTATCTGTTAACCCTGAAATTCAACCTGATTTGGTTGCATTAATCGGTGTTTCAGCTGCATTAAGTATCTCTGGTATGCCGTTCAATGGCCCAATTGGTGCTGCACGCATCGGTTTCCAGAATGACGAATACATTCTTAACCCATCAACATCTGAGTTAGCAGAAAGCCAACTAGACCTTGTTGTTGCCGGTACTGAAAATGCAGTATTGATGGTTGAATCTGAAGCTGAAATTCTTAGCGAAGAGCAAATGCTTGGCGCGGTTGTTTATGGCCACGAGCAAATGCAAGTTGTTGTTGAAGCAATTAAAGAATTTGCAGCAGAAGTTAATACTCCTAAATGGGAATGGTCTGCACCAACTGTAAATGAAGAAGTTAAAGCTAAAATTGCTGAACTTGCTTCTGAAGATGTTGCTGCTGCTTACCAAATCCAAGAAAAAGCTGAACGTTACGCTAAAATGGGCGAAATTAAAGCTGCAGTTATCGCTAAATTATTAGAAGAAAACGCAGACTTAAATGTACGTGAAGCGGGCGACTTACTTGGCGCTTTAGAAAAGAACATCGTACGTAATCGTATTCTTGATGGCGAACCACGTATTGATGGTCGTGATCCAGAAATGATCCGTGCATTAAGCGTAATGACTGGCGTTCTACCTCGTACACACGGTAGCTCACTATTCACACGTGGCGAAACGCAAGCGTTAGTAACTGCAACACTAGGTACTGAACGTGATGCACAACGTATCGACAGCCTAACTGGCGAAACGATTGACCGTTTCCTAATGCATTATAACTTCCCTCCTTACTGTGTTGGTGAAACTGGTATGGTAGGTTCGCCTAAACGTCGTGAGATTGGTCACGGTCGTCTAGCGAAACGTGGTGTTTTAGCGGTTATGCCTACGGCAGATGAATTCCCGTACACAGTACGTGTTGTATCTGAAATTACTGAATCTAACGGTTCAAGCTCAATGGCTTCTGTATGTGGTACTTCGTTAGCACTTATGGATGCTGGTGTGCCAATCAAGGCTTCTGTTGCGGGCATCGCAATGGGTCTAGTACTTGACGGCGACCGTAGCGTAGTTCTTTCAGACATTCTTGGTGATGAAGATCACTTAGGTGACATGGACTTTAAAGTTGCTGGTTCAACTGCTGGTATCACTGCACTACAGATGGATATCAAAATTGAAGGTATCACTAAAGACATCATGCAGAAAGCGCTTGTACAAGCAAAAGCTGCACGTCTACACATCTTAAGTGTGATGGATCAAGCTATCGCAACTAACCGTGATGATGTATCTGAATTCGCACCGCGTATTCATACAATCAAAATCAGCACGGATAAGATCAAAGACATCATCGGTAAAGGCGGCGCAACAATCCGTGCACTTACTGAAGAAACTGGTACTACGATCGAAATCGAAGATGACGGTACAGTGAAAATTGCAGCGACAAGTGGCGAACAGGCACAAGCAGCAATCGAACGTATTCACCAACTAACAGCTGAAGTTGAAGTTGGTCAAATCTACGAAGGTAAAGTTGTACGTCTAGCTGACTTCGGCGCATTTGTTAACATCTTACCTGGTAAAGATGGCTTAGTTCATATCTCGCAAATTACGCAAGAACGTGTGAACAAAGTTGCAGATCACCTGTCTGTAGAACAAGTAGTTAAAGTTAAAGTTCTAGAAGTAGACCGTCAAGGTCGTATCCGTCTAAGTATTAAAGAAGCAATGGACGCTCCAGCAGCATCTATTGAGCAACCAGTTAGCGAATAACTTGTTGTTAATTTAGATTGATTATTTTAAGGAGCGTTGATACGCTCCTTTTTTGTATCTGTAAAATAATAAGTGGTTTAATTATGAAAAGATGTCTTAGTTTATTGATTGCTACAGCCTTACTTTCAGGCTGTAGTTCATTGTCGGGGTCTTTTTCAACTGATGACCGCAAGCCTTCCGAATTAATTCTCGCAGAGCCACTTCAAGTTAATTACCAAACTGAAATTATGTTAATGCGTTATAGCCAGTTAATTCTGGATGCCAAAGATGATCGCAGTCGCCAAGCTCGCTATTTTTATGAACGCGGCTTACTGGCTGATAGCATGGGTTTACGCTCACTGGCACACGCTGACTTCCAACGCTCATTAACATTGCAGCCTGATTTTGTACCGGCTTATAATTTTATTGGTCTGTATATGACCCAAACCGAGCAGTTTGATGAAGCATTTGATGCTTATGATTCAATTGCGCAGTTAGACCCAGAAAATAATTATGTATTCCTCAACCGGGGTATCGCGCTGTATTATGGCGAACGTTATGGCTTAGCGATTAATGATCTTGTTAGTGCCTACAATGAAGCGCCTAACGACCCATTTAGAACCTTATGGTTATATTACCCTGAATATCAAGTCAATGCTGAAGAGGCGTTAAAATCAGTTCAAGCGCGTTATAATCAGCATATTGATGATGTTTGGTCATGGAATATCGTTGCGCTATATACTCAAGAGTTAAGTGAAACGCAATTATTGGCGAAATTACTTGATGGCTTAGATAAAAATGATCCGAGCTATAACAAAATATTAGCCCATCGTTTAACTGAAACTTATTTTTACCTGGGTAAATACAAAGCCTTAATGGATGATGATAATGCCGCTGAAAGCTATTTCAAATTAGCATTAAGTAACAATGTCTATGAATTTATCGAGCATGGTTACGCCCGTTTAGAATTGAGCCGTTTAGCGAATAAGGGCTAACCCCCTTCAAGCCTCCCCCTTACTTTCTGGTTAAGTTAAGGAAGGGGGAGGAGCTAAGTTAGCTATTTACAGTATCGAATCCGGCAATTTGATGCCAATAGCCATTACACTCGCGATCGAGTTGTAAGTCGAACTTAACATTCTCTTCCGCTGCTTGTTTAAATTGACCAAGGGTGTCGAATGCTGAATCACCTAACGGACTCACGCGCACCACATCGACTAGATCCTGCATACTTGCCACATCATTTAATAAATTGTATTTATAGCCTGACATGGTTTGAATACCATTAATGGTAAATAACTCTTTATCGTCTTGGCTATACACTGGTTTGCCATTGGCATGATTGATACAACACAGTTCGCAATCATCTTTGGCTTTGTTTTCTGAACGTGCGGTAAAACAGCGAGCAGAGTAGGCCAGTGGTAAATGACCGTAGGCAAACACTTCTATTTCAAATTGGTCGCGAATATTGAGTATTCTGCTGTCTTCTTGCAACTGCACTAACCAATCTCGAGACAATTCGACTGGCATGACCCAGCGCTGCATGCCTTTATTGACGAGTAACTGCAAGACTTGCGCGTTATAGATATTAAGCGCATGGCCACAGACAAACGGGGTTTTGGCTTCAGCCAATAAATTAATGGCACCAAAGTCGTTTGCTTCAACAATAAAATCACCGTTTTCACAGTATTTTCGCAATATGTTCACTTCTGAGGGCGCTTCTAATAACGCCATGGTTGAGATCACCACTTGCTTACCGGAATCGGCAATTTCTTTAGCTAGCCCTAACCAGTTTTTCGGTTTCAGTTCACGGCGCTTGCTGCAAACGGTTTCACCAAGATAAATAATATCGGCATCTGAGTTAACCGCTGCTGCATAAAAATCTTCGACTTGTTGTTTTGGCCAATAATATAAGATTGGGCCTAATGCGTATTTCATAATTATTCTCGCGGCTATTTGCCAATATAAGTTACAGGTTACTGCCAATCTCGGTGATAAGCGCCTAATGTTGTGCTGGTGCCTTCAGAAAGCTGATCAAGTTGCTTGTTCCATGCGGCTTCAACTTGATATTGCGCTGGATCTTGGCGGTAACGGTCAAGTGCAGCACGCCATACTTTAGTGACTTGTTCGGTATAGGCTGGACTACGTTGGCGACCTTCAATTTTAACTGCGGCAATATTGGCTTGTGCTAGTTCTGGTATTAACGCTAAGGTATTTAAGCTGGTAGGCTCTTCGAGTGCATGGAATACTTTACCGTCGACATTAAAGCGGCCTTTACAGAGTGTTGGGTAACCAGTTTTTTCTTCTGGTTGGTAACGGTCGATAAGCACGCCGTTTAAGCGAGACTCGAGGCCTTTCTCGGTTTCTTCCCAGCGCACAAACTTTGCTGGCGAGCATGCGCCTACCGTATTTGGTGATTCACCGGTTAAATACGAGGATAAATAACAGCGGCCTTCAGCCATGATACATAAACTACCAAAGGCAAAAACTTCTAACTCTACGTCGGTATTTCGAGCCAATTGCTTGACTTGATGGATCGACAATACCCGTGGCAATACCACTCGGCTGATATTAAAATTATTGGTGTAGAAGTTAATCGCTTCGACATTGGTTGCTGAAGCTTGCACGGATAAATGCAGTTCTAAATCAGGATATTTCTTGGTGGCATAATCAAGCACTGCCACATCTGAAATAATAGCGGCATCAACGCCCATATCAGCACAACGGTCAACGGCGCGTTCCCAACGCTCTAATTTCCCTGGATGTGCAAAGGTGTTGATCGCAACATGTAAGTGACGGTCGTGACTACGGATATAATCAACGGCTTTATCGAGTTTCTTATCGGTAAAGTTTAAACCGGCAAAATGGCGGGCATTAGTATCGTCTTTAAAACCGATATAAACCGCATCGGCGCCATTGTCGACCGCGGTTTTTAGAGCCGGTAAATTACCAGCAGGGCAGAGTAATTCCATTGTGATAGTGTCTTGAACGATGAATCTTGGCAAAAATTGTAAAGTATCTCGGTTTTATTGGATTTGATTTAGGGCAGGATTATCTGAGTTAATCTACTTTAAATTGACTTTGCTTAGGATATGCTCGCCAATGGCGCGCTAAAATAGTTTTTTTATTCAAGGACCATACCCTGATGTTACATACTCTACACCGTAAGTTGGTACATACTGTACCTGGATTATTAGCGATTCCAGCTAAAGTATTACCTTTTTCACTGCAAGAGAAAGTACTATCACAGGTACTCAATAGAGTATTCGCAGAAACGCTAGCGGATGATGAATTTGAGTTTCTTGAGCAAAAATGGTTACAGGTTGAAATTACCGACTTAGGCATCAATTGGTTTATTAGCTGTGCTGACAGTAAGCTGATCATAGCACCAAGTGCAGCGTCGGTTGATGTCAGCTTTAAAGGTAACTTAAATGAATTAGTGTTAATTACCGCACGTAAAGAAGATCCAGATACGTTATTTTTCCAACGTCGTTTAAAGATTGAAGGCGATACCGAACTCGGTCTAGAAGTAAAAAACATGCTTGATAGTTTTGATCTGGATGAATTACCAAAAGCGGTGACGACATTATTGAGCTATGTTGCGGAGTTTATTCAACAAGGCTTAGCCGAGCCTGTATTAAGCAGTACAGTGAAGGGCAAAGTAACTGCCTAAGCATGATTTATTCGGTTTGTTATCCTTGCGAACCTGAAGATTAAATATCCCACTTTGTTATTTATCCCCATACTGATGGGGCGAAGTGGGTATGCGCTTCATACTTATTCTTCCCTGCCTATTTAGTATCATGCCTTAGTATGGTTATAGTATTGCTTTGCACTATTGCTATAGACCTTATAGACGCTCCCTCATATCATCGCTAGCTTAATGAAAATGTCATATGGAGATGAGCCTCACTGAATCGTGAGTGTCTTTGATGTAAGGAGCATAAGGTGAGACTAGTTGTTATTAGTGGTAGTACCCGAAATCGGTCGACAACCATCAAGGTTGCACAGTCGGTATTACAATTAGCCCAGCAGTCCCAATTGTTTAGCAAAGTGAATTTATTGGATTTTGTTAACCTTGCTTTACCTATTTGGGATAAAGCATTAAAAAATGAAATTGTCGATTGGCAAGATGAATGGCAAGACACCGCAGCATTAATGGGCCTTGCCGATGCGGTCATTATTGTCAGCCCTGAATGGGAAGAAGAAAGCTTAGATAATTTCTATGCCTTTTGTGAACGTGACCATTTAGCCTTATTACCCTGTGTGGTATTACGGGTTGGCAGTAATTGCCGTGGCGCTTATTCGCCAACAGCGCTATCGATGGCTAACTTTAGTAACAATCGCACTTGCTTGGTGTTGGAACATTTTATTGTCGCGACGATTGATTCCGTGAATAACTGCAAAGAAACATATTATCCATTTGAAACCCTATTAGTAGAACGTATACTGGCTAATTTAGGCTTGATGAAGCAGTTAGTTGATAATGGTGGTCTATTATCGGCAACTCGATTACATCGTGCTTAGTTTTAGCTGAGGTGTTCGATGTCATCAAATCCCCCCCAATTTGTCACTAAGCGTTTAGTCATTCGCGTGGCGGTGGCGAGCGATGCTGAAAAACTATGTCAGTATTATATTCGTAATCAAGTTCATTTAGCACCTTGGGAGCCAATACGCAGTGAGGTTTATTATACCTTGCGTTGGTGGCAGCTACGTGTCGAACAGATCCGCATTGAATTTAATGCCGCGAGTGCAATTAATTTTATTGCTATCGACCGGGATACCGCTGAGATCGTCGCGGTGGCTAATTTTAGTAACATTATTCAAGGGGTGTTTAAGTCCTGCTATCTTGGTTATTCAATTTCAAAGGTTCATGAAGGGCAGGGGCTGATGGTTGAGTTTTTGCAAACTTGTTTAGGTTTCATGTTTGAAAATGTAGGTTTGAATCGAGTGATGGCTAATTACATTCCGGTGAATGAGCGTAGTGGTGCGTTATTACAGCGATTAGGTTTTGAGCGTGAAGGTTATGCACGTAAATACTTAAAAATAGCGGGAAGTTGGCAAGATCATGTATTAACGGCATTACTACATGAAGATTGGTCGGCGGGAAAGCAAAACGGCGAGCTATAAGCTCGCCGTTTTCGTATTTATTAGACTGAAATCAGAATCAAACTAGGAATAAAACCAAGTCTGAAATCAAAACTTTAGCTTGATTAGTGTGCTGCTTTTGTTGCTTCTTGGATCATGACAAATTTTTCCCATAATGCGTCCTCTTTTTCTACATGATCCGGGTCGGTAATAATGCAGTTAATCGGGCAAACCGTCTTACAGGTTGGTTTATCATAATGACCTACGCATTCAGTGCATAACAGCGGGTCGATTTCATAAATCTTGGCACCAAAGGTGATAGCGCCATTCGGACATTCCGGATCGCACATATCGCAGTTAATACACTTATCATTAATTAATAATGCCATAAGGTTATTTCTTCTTTCTTAATGGATTATTTATGCGGGTTACGGGTATCTTCACTATTGGCAAAGTTACGCATCAGTAGCGCATGATCCAGCTCAACTTCTTCTGGCACCGGTAAGTAAACTATGTGACCAGAACCTGGTGCAACGTCCATTGCTTCGCCTTTACGGTTTTCTAACTCATCAAGCTTGAAGGTCATGTTACCTTGTGGCGTCATTAGCTCTAAAGAATCACCGACTAAGAATTTGTTCTTCACAATCACTTCAGCAAGACCTTTATCGTTACGGCCATTGAACTCACCAACAAACTGTTGTGTTTCACTGATTGAGTAACCGTAATCGTAGTTTTGGTATGCATCGTGAGTATGACGGCTTAAGAAACCTTCGGTATAACCACGGTGTGCAAGGTGCTCTAGTGTGCCCAATAGTGATGGATCAAAGTCACGGCCTGCAACTGCATCATTAATCGCTTGCTTGTATACTTGTGCTGTACGGGCACAGTAGTAGAACGATTTAGTACGACCTTCAATTTTTAATGAATGTACGCCCATTTTAGTCAGACGCTCAACGTGTTGGATTGCACGTAGGTCCTTTGAGTTCATGATGTAAGTACCATGCTCATCTTCAAATGCAGGCATATATTCATTTGGACGACCCTGTTCTTGTAATAAGAATATTTGGTCAGTCGGTTTGCCTATACCTAATGTCGGCTCAGGCGTATATATTTGCGCTTCAGGTTGATAGATTTCAGGGTTGCTAGCAACAATATCACCGGTTTCATTTTCGGTCGCTTCATGCGCATCGTATTTCCAACGGCATGAGTTCGTGCATGAACCTTGGTTTGGATCGCGTTTGTTAATGTAACCAGATAATAGGCAGCGGCCAGAGTAAGCCATGCACAGTGCGCCGTGTACAAATACTTCAATTTCCATGTCAGGGCAGTGGAAACGAATATCTTCAATTTCATCCAGTGATAATTCACGCGATAAGATCACACGCTTGATACCTTGGGTATACCAGAATTTAACGGTTGCCCAGTTTACTGCGTTTGCTTGTACCGACAGGTGAATAACCATGTCAGGAAACGCTTCACGTACCATCATGATCAGACCTGGATCTGACATGATAATCGCGTCTGGCTTCATCGCGATGATTGGCGTTAAATCACGGATGAAGGTTTTTAATTTTGAGTTATGAGGTTGGATATTACAAACCACATAGAATTGCTTACCAAGCGCGTGCGCTTCATTGATACCAATTTCTAGGTTTTCTAAGCTAAATTCATTGTTACGAACACGTAGGCTATAGCGTGGTTGGCCAGCGTAAACAGCATCAGCACCGTAAGCAAAAGCATAGCGCATGTTCTTTAAAGAACCGGCAGGGGAAAGTAATTCTGGAGTAAACATGTCAACCTCAATTATTGTCTGAGTTCAAGTCAGGGAATGCCCTTCGGACATCAAGGTTCGCGATTCTACGTGTTGGTCGGTATTTTGGTGTTGATCTGGATCAGGTTTTGTTGGAAGAGTCTTGGCGGCGTTAACTGATATTTTCGTGCAGATACAAAAAAGCTCAGAACAAGTCTGAGCTTTTTATTTAGTCATTTTTTGCAATCTGGATTTAGAAAATAATCATCAAACCAGGTAGTGCGAAGAAAGCACCAATCACATAACCAAAAGCGATAAATTTATTTTCAGTACCTTGACGCGCTAACGACTCTGCACACTTAATTGGAATCTCACGTAGGAACGGGATACCGTAGATAAGTGCTACTGCGAACAGGTTAAACATTACATGTACAAGGGCGATTGTCATTGCTAGCTGTGCTGTATCACCACTGATTGATGTTGCAGCAAGTAACGCTGTAATTGTTGTACCTATGTTCGCACCCAGTGTGAATGGGAAGATTTGACGTGTGGTAAACACGCCGCTACCCGCTAGTGGGATCATTAAGCTCGTTGTCGTTGATGATGATTGCACCATCACAGTTACTGCTGTACCCGATAAGATACCGCTTACTGGACCACGACCGATGGCACCGTGTAATACTGCTTTAGCACGACCAACCATTACTGATTTCAATACTTTACCTAGGAAGGTAACTGAGAAACCAATCATGAAGATACCGATGAACACCATTACTAGACCAGCTGTATTACTCTCTACAGGTAATGAACCAGCAAGTTCTTTAATTTGGTTTACCGCAGGTTTAGTTAACGGTTTAATAAAGTTGAATTCTTTAATGCTTAAGCTGCTACCACCAACAAAGAAATCTGCTAGGAAGGTTGCCATTTTCTCAAGGATACCGAAGGCAATTTCCAATGGTAGGAAGATAGCAACGGCTAATAAGTTAAAGAAGTCATGTACTGTTGCAGCACTAAATGCACGTTCAAACTCTTTCTTGTCACGGATATGACCCATGCTCACGAAAGTATTAGTGATTGTCGTACCCATGTTCGCACCCATAACCATTGGGATTGCGATTGAGATTGGTAAACCACCGGCTACTAAGCCAACGATTACTGATGTTACTGTACTTGAAGATTGTACTAACGCTGTTACTAGGATACCTAATAATAAAGCGACAAATGGGTTAGTTGCGAAAGCGAATATTTGTTCTGCACCAGCGCTACCACCGGAGAACATTTTAAAGCCTCCACTTACTGTAGATACTGCTACCAATACGAAGTATACCAATGCGGCTACACTTACCCAGCTGAATACTTTTCTCATTGTGCTTGGGTTCAATTCAATTGCTTCGTTGTTGTTTTTCATCTCTAGGTACCGTTTTATCCGTCGCTCTTGACAGATTTGCTTCAGTTAGTTGACGAGAAGGATTAGAACAAAGTTGTGTGACAGTAATATGACAGTGATTTCTTAATGTCATAAATATTTCGTAATCACATTTAAGCTGCTGTTTTATATTATGATTAATTAATGATTATTTTTATTATTTGTTGTTGCAAGTTAGAACTAGCAGCTTAAATGAAATTTTTTGGACGTTTTTATGCGCAAAAAATAGCAATTGTGACAGTGTTGTCATGTTAATTATGCGGATATAAGGCGCAGAGCAGGGATTAAATGCGTTTTAATGCGAAAAGAGCTGACATGATTAACAGCGCAGGAACATGCTGTAGATAGTAGATAGTAGATAGTAGATAGTAGATAGTAGAACAGAATTAAGAAGGGGAAGAATGCAGCATACCGAAGTAGGCACACTGCATAGCAAGACGACTGTTTATAGCGCTTGTTTATTACGACCGTTTATTTTGTTGTTGCTTCTTCGCCGCCTAATGCAGTGATAAGGTCTGGGATAAAGCGCATCAACTCGCCAGTCATCAAGGCAAAGTCAGCATCAAATTTAGCCGCGTAGTCATCGGTTGCTACATCATCATTCTGTTCTCTGATGAGATCGCTAAATTTAAGACGTTTTACTGACATGTCTTCGCCCAGTAAGAAAGACAGTGATTCACTCCAATCTAAGGCCAATTTTGTTACCAACTTATCGGCGTTAAGATGGTGTTGGATCTCTTCGCTGGTTAAGTCTTGCTCTTTACAACGGATAATACCGCCATGTTCAAGCGCAGAACGTAATTCAGCTTCATCACCTAACTCAAAACCTGGTGCTGCAGTACCGTTATTTAACCATTCTGTCATGGTTACATCTGCTGGTGTTGTTAACGCCACTGGAATTACAGGCAGGCTACCTACACACTTACGTAATAATGCGATTAAGTCTTCGGCTTTTTTAGCACTTGACGCATCAACCACTAATAAATTTTGTGAAGGACAGATCCAAGCAAATGTTTGGCTGCTACGTGGGAATGCACGTGGTAATAATTGATGAACGATGTCTTCTTTCAGTGCATCTTTTTCTTTTTTCTTCAGGCCACGACCTTGTTCTGCTTCAATGGTGTCTACTTTTTCTTGTAGCATGTCTTTAACCACAGAGGCAGGTAATACGCGGTCTTCTTTTTTAGCACAGATAAGGATGTTATCTGTGATGCCGTGTGTTAACGCTTGGCCTGATTTACCCAGTGGTTTGATCCAACCGAACTTTGACAAGTCTTGACTACCGCAAGGGGTAAACGGGAAGTCAGCTAACTTGGTTTCAAGTTGCTCAATATCTAGTTCAAATGGACGAGTGAAACGATAAATTAGTAAGTTTTTAAACCACATTATAGCAGGACCTTGGTATCAACTGTTTGGATAACCAGTATACTTAAGGCTATTGAAAATTGCCAGTTTGGTTCGTGGCGAACTATCTGCTTATGGCTGACTTAAGTTTAGTGTGGTAAACATTAATGATGATCGCCATAGGTTTATTGTGATGGTTATTTTTGTTATTAAACTGATTGGTTCAATTAAGTATTATATTTATACATAATTGCTGTGATTTGTTCGGTCTAAATCGATTTTTTCATAAATAATTCATCAATGTAATAATTCTGAAACATATTGAGCAGATAATCGATTTCAGTTAAAGTCGAAAGATAAACGAATCTTTCATCACATACCCAAGCTACTGAAAAATGCTATATCAGAGACTAGCTTGGGTATAAAATATAAATCTTTTACTGACTGGATACAGTTAATAAAGGGATGAATAGTAAAGGATATTCAAAGTGTCTAAGCGAATTTTAGTAGTTGAAGATGAACTTGCGATCCGTGAAATGCTGTGTTTTGCATTAGAGCAAAAAGGATTTGATGTCGTTGAAGCTGGGGATTATCCTGAAGCGGTAGAGCGACTCGTTGAACCTTACCCTGATTTGATCTTACTCGATTGGATGCTGCCTGGTGGCAGTGGCATTAAATATATTAAACACCTAAAATCTCAACCTCATTCATCCGCTATTCCGGTCGTGATGTTAACAGCACGTGGTGAAGAGGAAGACAAAGTTAAAGGCTTGGAAGTGGGGGCAGATGATTACATTACTAAGCCATTCTCACCAAAAGAATTGATTGCCCGCTTAAATGCAGTGATGCGCCGCGTCGCGCCAATGACCCAAGATTCGGTCATTGATATTAGTGGTTTACAGCTTGATCCTGTTGCCCATCGAGTTTCCGCCGGAGACGTAGTGATTGATATCGGCCCAACAGAATTTAAACTATTGCACTTTTTTATGACCCATACCGAGCGCGTATACAGCCGAGAGCAGTTACTCGATAATGTTTGGGGTATGAATGTGTATGTCGAAGACCGCACGGTTGATGTGCATATTCGTCGCTTACGCAAAGCATTAACACCGAGTGAACATGATAAATATGTGCAAACTGTACGTGGTGCAGGTTATCGCTTCTCGGTACGTTAATCAGCAGAGTTGAAATTTCAATATGAATAAAACGAATGTTTTTGTCAGTGGCTTATGGCGACTGGCCTATTGGTATATCCCGTTTTTTCTTGTTGGTTTAATCATTGATAACATCACCTTGAGTTTACTCATTGCGGCTGTAGTTAATGTTATTGCCCTATACCGTAATCAATATGTATTGCATAAATGGCTGTGGATAGGGCGTAGTGCGACGCCGCCAGAAGGCAAAGGCAGTTGGGAATCTATTTTTAATGGTATCTACAGTTTGCAGCGTCGTCATAAACGTAAGCGTAAAGAATTGCGTGTGGTGATCCGCCGTTTTCGTGAAGGTGCTGAGGCGCTACCCGATGCGGTTGTGGCGTTAGATACTGATTATTCGATTATGTGGTGTAACAAATTAGCGCAGCAAATGATTGGCTTGAAATGGCCGGAAGATGCGAACCAACATATTGGTAACTTGATCCGTACCCCGGATTTTATCCAATATTTAAATTCTAAAGACTATCAAGAGCCGTTAGAGATCACTTCTCCGACACATAATTCGAAAACGTTAGAAATCCGTATCATGACTTATACTGATGATCAGTCGATGCTGGTGGCGCGAGATGTTACCGAACTGCGGCAACTGGAACAAGTCAGACGTAATTTTATGGGCAATGTATCGCATGAATTACGCACGCCGTTAACCGTATTAAAAGGTTATCTGGAAATGCTGGAACCGGATGAGTCGGACAAAATGTTTTTACGTGCGCATAAAGTGATGTCTGAACAAACGGCGCGCATGGATTCATTGGTGAATCAACTGCTGGCCTTGTCTCGTATTGAAGCTGCACAAGCTGTCGACTTTGAAAAACAAGTTGATATACCATTTATGCTGTCGATGTTAGAGCAGGAAGTATTAATTTTAGGGGCGGATAAAGCCTTGCAAGTTGAATTCCATATCGAACATGGTTTGTTTGCCATGGGGGATGAATCGCAATTACGCAGTGCCGTGTCTAACTTAATTTACAATGCGGTACGTTATACACCTGAAAAAGGTAAAGTTGTCGTGGAGTGGAAACAAACTTCTGCTGGTGGCTTCTTTAGTGTGACCGATAATGGTGGTGGTATCTCTGCGGAACATGTACATCATTTAACCGAGCGTTTTTATCGTGTCGATGATGCACGTTCACGTGACTCGGGTGGTTCAGGTATTGGTTTATCCATTGTCAAACATGTATTGACCAATCATGACAGCTTGTTAGATATTCACAGTAAAGTAAATAAAGGCAGTTGCTTTAGCTTTACACTTCCCTTAGTGACGCATGTAAAACGTCATTAAGGTTACAGCTTTTATTGCGGTCTTGTCGCGCTCTTGTGATTAGGCTCGAAGCCCATCCGTTGTGTTATTACTAGTACATAATAATATATAAATACATATAAGATCTCATTAAATGGGATCTTTTTTTGTATATTAAATGTAGTTAATTCTAGTTAATAGTGCATAATTACAAATGAGAGAGAATGTTTAAGTGAGTTAATGAATGTCGTTAGTCAAAGTAAACGCAAAAGTAGTTCAGGATGATTCAGGTGTGTTTACTGAGATCCCTGTATTGTTAGATGAAAACAAAGAAGTCATAAAACCATTAATGGAGTATGCGTTAAAGTTAAAGCGTGATGGTAAGAGTCAATCAACAATCCTAAATCACATCAAAGCAACGCAACTTTTACTTGAGTATATGGCTTCAAATTCAAGTGGATTTATAACACCTCAATCGTTGTTTGAGAGCTTTAGTAGTCGCTTGTATACAGGAACAATTGGTGATGATGGTTTAGACCCATCAGGTTTATATTGGCTACCTTGCAGTAAGCAAGTTGCTCGATTACATATTTATGCTCTGAGTCAAATAACAGATTGGTTAGCTGAAAAATATGGTGCTACCTCAATGAATCCATTGATTGAGGCGGACAGCCTTACTCAACGTCTTAACTACGCAGCATGGTTTCGTAAGAATCAGCATGACTTCCTCGGTCACATTAAAGATAAACATATTAACTCCACTGTCCGTTATGCTCGTAGCGTTCAGGGGAAGCGTCCGTTGGGTAAGCAAAAACAAGATGCTATAGAATTTCCAGAACGTTATTTTGAAGCTTTTTACTTTGATGGTTTAGGTGGTGCATTAGATCGTCGAGTTGCACTTCGTGATCGACTTATTTTGCTGTTAATGCATGGCGGTGGTCTGCGTGAATCAGAAACATTACATCTTTGGCTTGAAGATGTGTTAATCGATCCTTTTAATCCAAATAACGTTAAGGTGCGTATCTACCACCCCGAAGATGGTAAAGCCCCTAACAATTGGCGTGGGCGATCAGGAAAAACCACTAGAGCAGCATACCTAAAGGAAAAATATGTATTAAGTCCTCGTAATGATCTCATGGGGAAAAAACGAGTTGGATGGAAAAGTAGAGTAACTGACAGCAAAGATGAGTATCTCGAAGTTCATTGGTTTCCTACCATCTTTGGAGAGGTGTTTGCCAAACTTTGGCAAGACTACACCCGATTCCTGACAGGGGTCGAACGTCATCATCCGTATGCGTTTATCAGTTTTCATCGTAATCACCTTGGCAACCCATACACGCTTAATGCGTTCCATGATAACTACCGTCAAGGATTGAAACGCATAGGACTAAAGCCTTGTAAAGCTGATGGATTATCGCCTCACTCACACAGGCACAGCTATGCTCGACGCTTACGCAGGGCTGGCGTACAGGAGCTCGTAATCAAGAAATGTCTGCACCACGCATCATTAGAATCTCAAGTTGTCTATACAACGCCGACAGCGAAAGAGGTCACGAACAGTCTTGATGCTGCCACAGAACAACTACTAAACCCGATAGAACCAGTAGAGCAGATAGGCACACCTAGTTGGGAGGTATTAATGGAATACGGTTTTAACGATATTGACCCTAATGGACTATTTACGGGCAAGAATCCAAAATTAGGAAAGCGGAATGGTAATTAACAGTAAAAATAAAAAAAGAGATGGTCGATCATCTGATTTAACGTTGCAATGGTTAACAAAAAATCACGGTAAAGAGTGGGAAACATGGCGACAGTTAGCCGAAGAGTGGATTACAAATCAAGAGGTAGGAACAGCATCTAAGCTTGAAGCTTTATGTATTTTTTTTGATATTTACTTGGTTAATACAGTACCTTTTACATCGGATGTTAAGAGCTTTTTCATTGGTAAGAATGGCTGGTTCGCCTCAACCGATGAATTTAAACGTGTTGTATTGGATAATACCAAACGTGGTGACAATGCTGATACATCAAAAGTAACAAACCGTGTCGCTAGCTTTATTGATTGGTTGCTAGATATGCATTTCAGTCAGAAAAACGATAACAGCCAAGCTATTCGCTTATACGCTAATCCTTTAGAAAAAACAAAAACGAAAAATAGCAATCCCGAAACCGTTCATAACCCACTGCCATACCGATACATTTGTGATCTACGTCATATCTTATGCCCAAAACCACGAGGGCACTTTTCAGATTGGTTGTGGGCGCAAGAACAGACAGGAAAAGGTGGCGATTGGTTTGAAGTTGATGAAAGCCTGATTGATAAGAACGATAAAGATTGCGCATGGCGCAGCAAAGAAGTTACTCGCAATGGAGAGAGTATCACCATTCATCAAATATGGTCGCCTGTAACAAGCATGGTACTGTTTATTAAACTGCACTTACCTCTACGTACCTATCAGGTGCGTATGCTCGATTCTGGTGAAGCTGACACTCTACGTTATGAAAATGGTAACTGGATTAAAAACCCAAATAGCTTTGCTTTGAATCGCTACAGCAAAGGGGTTTTTCGTCAATTTAAAGACAATGCAACAGGGCTTGAATACACCAGTTTGTATATCAGCACAAATAAAACAGCAGACCAAAATAAGGATGAATTTGAGCGTGGCTATGAAATCCCTTGGCAAAACGAAGACGTATTGTACTGGCTTGAAAAACTACGTAATTGGCAAGAAAAATACAATCCTATTAGTAAGCCTACTGATTGTCATACATTAAAGACAAAGCATACAAGAACAACAAAGTCGAAAGCTTATTTGAGCGCAATGGGGCACTGTTGTTTTCTATTTCGAGATGCTGCTTCAGCTAAGATAGAGGATAGAATTAAGCCTATTCTTGAAACGCCAATACAAACTATTTGGTACAAATTATTACAGCAACTTGAACAAGATCTTTTAGTTTCTGGCGACACACTATCTGATGGTACAGTACTACGATTAGTTCATGACTATGGTGAAGATTATAAATTGCAGAAGAAAAGAACAGAGTTTC
This sequence comes from Moritella sp. Urea-trap-13, assembly GCF_002836355.1. Taxonomy (NCBI): domain Bacteria; kingdom Pseudomonadati; phylum Pseudomonadota; class Gammaproteobacteria; order Alteromonadales; family Moritellaceae; genus Moritella; species Moritella sp. Urea-trap-13. The sequence goes on along the minus strand of NZ_PJCA01000038.1, from coordinate 16,734 downwards.
CTTTGCATAGCCTTCGTGTATCGCTTATTACCTGTTACATCATGGATGCCAAGTTGCCTTTGGCTGTAGTCTCAAAGCTTTTAGCTGGTCATTCACGCATTCTAATGACGGTATATTATACCAAACTTACCCCTGCGGTTATGAAGGAAAAAATGACCGCCGCTGATAAATTGCTTGATGATAAATCTCAAGAAAGCGTTCGCACGTTTCTTAAAGATGCAGAAATGCGTCAAATAGAATGCAAAATGGCCTATAACGATGGCCAAGCTATCGAGGTAGCTCTTGTTAATAGAAATCCAATTGGATGGGAGAATCGTCACCATGGGCTATGTCTAGCGGGCGGTAATACTGTTCGTTCAGATGAAACTGCAACGGTCGCAGGATGCTGGAACGGAGGTGAATTCATTGCAGCCAGAGGTTCAGCATCAAGTGTTTACGGCTCAGTACCACACGGTTCAGAAAACTGTGTTCGATGCCGATGGTTTATCACCGAAGCTCGTTATCTTCCTGCGTTAAATGCTCACCTTAACTTTATGAGTTATAAAACCCATGAATCCGTTAATTTAGCTGTAAAGCTAGAGGGCGAAATTGAGGTCATGGAAGAATTAAAATACGAAGCAGAAATGGAGGGTAAGCCTTTTATTCAGCATAGTGAATTACAAGCACTTCAACGTCGATATGAAAAACAATTAGTAGGCGCTGATGAGTACACGAAAGATTGGATTGCAACTTTTAACCTGATTCGTCGTTTGATTGAAATTGAGCAAGAGCGAGCTGAAACGGATAGCACTAATAAGCTCGTTGCCGTAGGGTCTGAGAACGACATCAAAGTTGGATTCATGGAAACCACATCGGAGTTATTACACCTTTCTTTACTCTGTGATGATGCTGAAATTTATCCAGACATGTTAGATGATGTGAAGAAAACACCAGCAATTCAAGATAGAACGCAAAGTCTAAGCAGAATCATGATGCGTAAAGGTTATATGCCGCAACTCTTAATGCTAGACAAAGACCAGCAGCTTATTGCTGCAAACGCGATGATGCGTCAAATGGCACTGCAAGCTAATCCGACGGATAAACTCGATGGCTATAAACAAGTTACGAGCTATTTCGAATTAGAGCAATTCATGCAAGATAGTAAACTTCTTGATGTAGGAGTAACAGCATTAGAACATCAAATTAAACAATCCGTTGATGGTATATCAATTAAGTCGTTAAAAAATAAAGGAACCGTGGGAGAATTGCTAAATGCAAGTTGATATTAATGTGATCTTGGAAGACCTAAAAACAGGGAAAACACAACGTACAAGAGGTTCATTAGATAATCTCAATGCCTTATTAGAATCCCGATTTAATGCAGGAGAGCAAGACTACTCTATTGCAACGATTGGTCGATTATCTAAGGCTGATGGTGGTATTGGTACGGTTAGTATCCGTAATAAAACAGGTGAACACTTCCGCCTTCTTATTGATACATGGGCGACAAAAGCTAACACTACAATGAAAAAGCCTCCTGTGCCTCATTCGAGAAAGCATGATGTACCATCAGATATGGAGCTTTTAAAGCGGTTAGATGACCCAGCTATGAGAGCTGTTTTTGGTCAAATTATTGCCGAAAAGAATAAGCTAAAAGCAGAGAATCGTATCTTAAAACAAAACACTGAAGTCGTTGTAGATATACGTCCAAACCAAATAATTCATCCAGTACAAGTAAAGAAAGGAGTTGAAGTATTACCGTATTTTGACGGTGTCTTGCTTGAAGGAGATGTTGAGGCATTAAAAGATGCTATTGATGAGGTGAAACTAGATCAACGAGGTTGGACTGTAACTAAATATGGTGCAGTAAAAGATGAGAATAGTCGTCCACTGTTTAAAAATGGATTCGTTCTAGCAATTCAGAAAATATTGGCAGAAGTTTAAAATAATAAGTTAGTAACCTAAAACAGCTTTTTATATTTTTTAATTTAATGAGGGATTAAGCTTAAAATGCTGTGTTATCATGAGATTACATTTTAACTGTAACTATTTATAGGCTAAGTATGGCATTAGTTCATTCATTATCTGCTGAAGATAACTCTTCTGCGGCTAGAGCCACTGCTGGCGTTGTGGCTCAACGTATTGGAAAATCTCTAAAGCAACGCTTTGAAACGAATATACATAAACGTAGCTGTAACACAACAGATACTGATTACTCAGTGAAAATGTCTAGCAGAGCAATTGCCGCTTTTGCGATCCATTACTTGGGAAAAGCAGATGATATTCAAGCGGCTAAAGGAGTCTGTGATAGTCCTGAGGATGGCGGGATCGATGGCATTTTCGTTAACCATAACGAAAAAACGGTTGTTGTAGTTCAGGCTAAATTTAATCAAGCAGGGAATGCCACTTGGACAACCTCAGATTTTTTACGCTTTAAAACTGCATGTGAATATTTGCAAGAGTGTGACTTTGGACGTTTTGATGAGATCTTACAAGCACTAGGGGCTGATATCGAACTAGCATTAGATTCTATCGATTATCAATTCAAGTTTGTAATGGCGCATACAGGTAAGAGAGGTGCGGCTTCAGATATACTGCGAGATATGCAGCAATGGCAAAATGAATTAAACGAAGCTGCGATTGTTGAAATTGGTACTCCTGATAACGATCTTCCTTTTCAAGTTCACTTAGTTTCTGCGGAAGACCTAACTGAATGGATGCGATTTCAGCATTCTAGTTCTGTTAATTTACCTGACGTGGAGATCGAAGAGTACGGTAAAATAGCAACTCCTTATGCCGCTTATTATGGAATTGTTGGTGGAGATCAAGTTCACGAATGGTGGCAAGAACATTCATCCGATTTGTTTACCAAAAACATTCGAAACTTACTTGGTAAAACGGATGTAAATGAATCGATTCGAGATACTGCTGCTAATAATCCAGATAAGTTCTGGTTCTTTAATAATGGTATTACGGTATTAGTTCGAAATGTTCAACCATATAGACGTAACAATGAACGAGATCGAACCCGAGGTCGTTTTAAATTTACAGATGTCAGTATAATTAATGGTGCTCAAACAGTGAGTAGTATTGGCTATATAGGTGAGATTGACCCAAGTCATCTTGCAGATATTAAAGTTCAGGTTCGGTTTATTCATATACCTCTTGGAGAGAATGAAGAAATTATTGACTTAATAACCAGAGCTAACAATCATCAAAATCGAGTTTTGGGTCGAGACTTTGCTTCTCAACATAAAGAACAATTGCGGTTAAGAGACGAATTAGCTGTTGAAAAATATAGTTACCAATTACTCAGAAGTGATCAGGTATCTGATATTGAATATTCTATAGATATAGATGAGGCACTTGATGGTTTAGCGTGTTTAACAATGAATCCCACAACGCTAGCTATTTTAAAGAGTGCTCGTGGTAAATTCTTTGAAAATTTAGATGGTAGTCAATATCGCTCTGTTTTTAATCCTACAGTAAGTGGTGTAAAGCTGATTAATGTAGTAAAGCACCACAAGTACATTGAAGATTTGCTGAAAAAAAGACTAGCAACTACAGATCAATACAATACGAAGAAACGTTATGGAATTTTGACTCATGCTAATCGTTTGATAGCAGCCAGACTTATGGAACAAGTATCTGGTTTGAAGAGTGAAACTACCTTAATGACTGTTGAAAAAGGTAATATTGATAGACATTTTGATACTTTATTGGGTCAGTTAGAAACACTAATTGATACATACTACCCTACCGCATACCTAGCAAGATTTTTTAGTAACGCAACTAAAATTACGGCTACAATAGCCTACGTTAAAAATGGAACCATTCCTATTTCAGATTGACCATTGTCTAATGTGGCACACTGTATAGTTTGCCACATATCACAATTAAAACTTACAGATGATTAACCTGTAAGTTTTATATATTATTCTTATACTTATATAAAAACATTACCCGCTAGTAAGTAACTGTTATACAACTCAAAATAACTAAATAAATTTATTTTATATGGTTTTAACTAGATAGTACTGAAGTGATGGGCTTTTTTTAGCATAAATCGGCTACTGTCATCAAACCGTCATGTTTTGTTCATATGATTGTCATCAGTTAATTGGATACTTGTAGTCACAGAAACGAGATACAAAACATTATTAGTCATCAAGACGACATAAAACATTATACTTGGAGAAGTAAAAAATGAATATTAAACAAATTGTTGTAGCATTAGGGATATCAATGACAGCAATCGCTTCACAAAGCGCATTTGCAGCAGGTCTAGACCCTAAATTACCTGAATACCAAAAAGTAAGTGGTATCTCTGGTAACCTATCTACAGTTGGTTCAGATACATTAGCAAACATGATGACCTTGTGGGCTGAAGAATTCAAACATACTTACCCAAGTGTTAATGTACAAATTCAAGCTGCGGGCTCTTCTACAGCGCCACCGGCACTAACAGAAGGTACTTCACAATTCGGTCCTATGAGCCGTAAAATGAAGTCGAAAGAGATTGAAGCGTTCGAAAAACGTTACGGTTACAAGCCTACTGCAATTCGTGTTGCTATCGATGCTCTAGCGGTATTCGTACACAAAGATAACCCAATTAAAGGTTTAAGCATTGCTGACGTAGATGCAATCTTCTCAAGCACACTAAAATGTGGCGAAGCTAAGCGTATTGAACGTTGGGGTGAATTAGGGCTAGAAGGTTCTTGGGCATCACGTGATATCCAATTATTTGGTCGAAACTCAGTATCAGGTACTTACGGTTACTTTAAGAAGAAAGCGTTGTGTAAAGGTGACTTTAAAAACAATGTAAATGAGCAGCCCGGTTCAGCTTCTGTTGTACAATCTGTATCATCATCACTGAATGCCATTGGTTACTCAGGTATCGGTTATAAGACATCTGGCGTACGTGCTGTCGCTCTAGCGAAAAAAGGTACTAACTACATTGATGCAACACTAGATAACGCTGCATCAGGTAAATACCCACTGTCTCGTTACCTATACGTTTACATCAACAAGAGCCCAAACAAAGCATTATCACCAATGCAAACTGAGTTCTTAAAACTGATGTTATCGAAACAAGGTCAGAAGATCGTCGCTAAAGATGGTTACATCCCACTACCTAATTCAGTGACAACAAAAGACCTTAAGAAAGCCGGTATTACCCTGTAATACAACTTACTTAAGTTAAATAATTCGAAGCCCGCTATGTAGCGGGCTTTTTGCTTTCTGGCATACTGAGTTGCGCCGAGCCCTTGATTACGCTGATCTACTTATTGCTGAGTTTAGAACTGTTGTTAAGTTTAGAGTTATTGCAAGTTTAGAATTATTGCTCATAAAGTGATACATTCCTCACATTTAGTCCCCATCTTGGTGCGTTTTTTCAGTCTAGGTCTAATGGTTTTTAACGGTTTAAATGCAAGTTGTTGATTGTTAGTTATTTTTTATTATTCCTTTAGTTGGCATCAGTGTTGCAATACCTTAGCTAGGATAAAAGTTTTATATTTTTTAATTATCGAAGAGGGATTTTTTATGGGACAAGAAAAATTTAACATATTGTCTTTTTCAGGGAAGATGAAAACATTACACCTATCGTGGATGGCGTTTTTTATTACCTTTGTGGTTTGGTTTAATGCCGCACCATTAATGTTAGCCATTAAAGACAGCATGGGACTTACCACGGAAGAAGTGAAAACCTTACTGATTCTTAACGTCGCTTTGACTATTCCAGCGCGGGTTATTATTGGTATGTTAACCGATAAATACGGGCCTCGGATTGTTTATTCGACCTTATTAGCCGTCTGTTCAATTCCATGCTTTATGTTTGCACTGGCAACGACTTTCGAACAATTGGCCATCGCGCGTTTCATGATGGGTCTTATTGGTGCGGGTTTTGTGGTTGGTATTCGTATCGTTAGTGAATGGTTTCCTGCCAATGAATTAGGCACGGCAGAAGGTATTTATGGTGGTTGGGGTAACTTTGGCTCCGCTGCCGCAGCATTCACACTACCGACCGTTGCGCTATTGTTTGGTGGTCCAGATGGCTGGCGTTATGCTATTGCCATCACCGGAGTGATGAGCTTAGCATTCAGTGTTGTGTATTATCTTAATGTCACCGATACACCAAAAGGGTCGACTTATTTCCGTCCGAAAAAAGGCGGTGCAATGGAAGTGACCAGCAAAGGTGATTTCTTTTTACTGCTATTTATGAAGCTACCTATGTATTTAACGCTCGATCTTTTAGCGTGGAAATTATTACAGGTTGATATGTTTACCGAGACCACTACTTATTCGGTTTATCTTGGTTTAGCTGTGTTGTATGTACTTGATTGCTGGAAAACATACCAAGTAAACAGTGATATCTTTGTTAAAGAAGTACCTGAGATTGAGCGTTATAAGTTTAAGCAAGTTGCGGTACTTAACGTATTGTATTTTTCAACATTTGGTTCTGAATTAGCCGTGGTGTCTATGCTGCCACTATTCTTTGCTGAAACATTCGGTTTAGGTATGGCTGAAGCGGGTATGGTTGCGGCTTCTTACGCCTTCATGAATCTGATGTCTCGCCCTGGTGGCGGTTGGATTAGTGATCGCTTTGGTCGTAAGAAAACCTTACTTATTCTTACCGCGGGTCTAGCCGTTGGTTATTATGCTATGTCACAAATTACGTCTACATGGTCACTACCACTGGCTATCGCCACAGCAATGGCATGTTCGTTCTTCGTGCAAGCCGGTGAAGGTGCGGTATTTGCTGCTGTACCATTAATCAAACGTCGTTTAACAGGGCAGATTGCTGGTATGACTGGCGCGTATGGTAACGTCGGTGCAGTATTTTATTTAACGTTGTATTCAATCGTATCAACGCAGGTGTTCTTTTATGCCATTGCGGTGACGGCTATCGTGGGCTTTGTTGCTTTACTGTTGATGGAAGAGCCAAAAGGTCATATTGCAGAAGTGGACGAAGACGGTAAAGTAACGTTAATCAATGTGTCATAAGCTATTTTTCGTAAACCCTTTGTCATAAATCATATAGCATAAATACGGCGCCATTATCTTATTAGGTAATGGCGCCGTTTTGTTTGGTGATCTATGTCGTCATCTAGCTGTGTCGCTATGTACCTGGTTATGCTTCGGTCATTTCAGAAATTAAGGTCGGCGAAATTTTTGCTAATGCCGCATTAAATTTATCATAATCGAGGTTTTCAGGTAATGCGAGCTTAAGTTTGGCGTAAAAACGGTTGTTATCAGACTGCCATAGGTCTTTACAATGGGTTGTTATCGCTTTCAATTCAATGTCATACTGCGTAAGCACCTGCGATACTTCATTAATAATACCAGGGCGGTCACTATCTTGAATAATTAGGCAAGGTGATTGGTGCCAGATACTTTGATTTTTACCTTCCGCGAAATTTATGGTCAGGCCTGGAATGAGGCTTAATGCTTCACATAAATCACGGTAATATTCATCGTCAACTGAAATTTGTAAGATACCGGCAAATTGCCCTGCGAGCTCACTCATATTACTTGCTAACCAATTGCCCTTATGTTCGGCGACGACACGCGATAAATTATTTATGAGACCTGATTTGTCATCACCAATAAGCGTTACGATAAGTTGTTTAAGCATTGTTAAGCCCTATGTAATAAATTCGATGTAAAACGTTTCGTTTTAGCTATGTTCATCACTTAATATGATGCGGCGTACTATATGCAAATCGTGTGCATAAATATAGTGTCGTTATCTAAATATCAGAACTGAGTCGAGCTAATGTCGATTATATTTAACCTTGTTGCGGGATGTCATATAACTGTCATATAAATTACCTATAATCCGATTGTGATTAATTACAGCTAAAGACGAGGAAGAGATGGCTGAACAGTTTTCTTTAACGATTGCGGGCTCCCGTAAACGCTTACTTAAAGATAAACTCGCAGAATATGGTATTAAAATGGGCGGTGGTGTTGTACTGATGACACTGTTGTTAATATTTTTCTACCTATTGTATGTGGTTTATCCGGTTTTTGAATCTGCGAAAATAGAATCAAAAGCACAATACAGTCAGTCTTTTGCTGGTAAAACCTATGCATTAGCAATGGAAGAGCAAAATGAAATTGCTTACCGTTATAGTGACTTAGGAATTAACTTCTTTAATACTATCGATCCTAATGTGGCCTTAATGCAGTATGCATTACCACAGCAAGCCGCGTCATTTGGTCAAAGTGGACCAACATCATCAGCCGTGGTATTCGGTTTGAATGATGGTAATGCGATCGTTGCTGCCGCCGATTTCGATATTACTTACCCTGGTGATAAGCGTCTTATTACCCCACAAGTTAAGTTTCCTTTTGGCGAGCAACCGATTGAAGTTGATAGCCAAGGGCAAGCATTGCAACACATTGCTATTGAAGTTGAAGGCGAAAATGCCGCGATTGTGGCTATCACAGCCGATAATCGTGGAGTGTTATTACGTTACGTTGCTGAAGAAAACTTCATGACTGAAGAATTGGAATGGAGCAGCGAAACAATCGAACTGCCTTCAATGCCAATGAATGTTGAGCAAGTATTGTTAACCCCTAACTTCCGCTTTATCTTTATGCGCAGTGGTAACAAGTTATCTATCTACGATATCCGTGATACCGATGATATTTCTATTGTTGAAGTATTAGACATTAATGAACACCAACAGAATGTGACTCATGTGGCATTACTAACGGGTGCAAGTTCATTATTGGTTGGTAATGACAATGGCGTAGTCAGTCAGTGGTTCGAAGTAGCGAAAGACGGTGAGCGTAAGTTTACTAAGATCCGTCAATTCGATGCCAAATCAAGTGTCACTGATATTACCATTGAATATTCACGTAAAGGTTTCATGACTGTGGGTAAGGATAATAGCTTAAGCATTTTCCATACTACCGGCGAAACGACATTATTACACCAAGACCTTAAAATGGGTTCACTGCAACACCTTGCTATCTCTCCTCGAGCAAATGCGTTTATGGTTGAATCAGAACAGGGCATTGGTTTCTACAAGTTGACTAATGAGCATCCAGAAGTAACGTGGAGCGCATTATGGCAAGAAGTTTGGTATGAAGGTTATCCTGAACCCGATTATGTCTGGCAGTCAACATCAGCATCAGATGACTTCGAAGCAAAACTAAGTTTAGTACCAATTACATTTGGTACCATTAAAGCCGCATTTTATGCCATGTTATTCGCGGTGCCTATCGCGGTAGCAGGTGCGATTTATACTGCTTACTTCATGAATTCTGGTTTACGTAAAGTAATCAAACCGACAGTTGAAATCATGGAAGCGTTACCAACGGTGATCCTTGGTTTCCTTGCCGGTCTATGGTTAGCACCGTTTGTGGAAATGCATTTACCCGGGGTCATGATGATCGCCGTGTTATTGCCATTCTCCGCCGTGCTGGTGGCTGCAATTTGGCACTTCTTGCCACCGTCATTTGTTAACCGTGTTCCAGAGGGCGCACACGTTATTATCCTATTACCAGTATTACTGTTGGTTGGTTACTTATCAGTATTAGCGAGTCCGCTGGTAGAAGATCTGGTATTTGATGGTGATGCACGTGCTTACATCAATGATATCTTTGGTTTCGATCAACGTAACTCCTTGATTGTTGGTATTGCGATGGGCTTTGCGGTTATTCCTACTATCTTCTCGATTGCTGAAGATGCCATTTTTAGTGTACCAAAACATTTAACCCAAGGTTCATTGGCGTTAGGTGCGACAAGCTGGCAGACCCTGGTGAGGGTGGTATTACTTACCGCAAGTCCAGGTATTTTCTCGGCAATCATGATGGGGCTAGGCCGTGCGGTTGGCGAAACCATGATTGTATTAATGGCAACCGGTAATACCCCTGTGATGGACTTCAATATTTTCTCTGGTATGAGAACATTGGCAGCCAACATTGCGGTGGAAATGCCTGAATCAGAAGTGGGTAGCTCGCATTACCGCGTCCTGTTCTTAGCGGCATTCGTACTGTTTGTACTGACGTTTATATTCAATACCATTGCGGAATTCGTGAGACAGCGTTTACGTGAAAAATACAGCGCGATTTAATCTAATGCTGATAATTAGGATATTAAAATGAAAAATTGGTTTCGCTCAGGATCGCCTTGGATATGGATGACTGGTGGTGCTGTAAGCATAAGTTTGATTGCAGTACTTGGTTTGTTAATGTTGATCGCATGGCGTGGTCTGACTTACTTTTGGCCAAGTGCAATACATGAATTTAATGTACAGCTAGAAGATGGTTCGAGTCGCGTTGTTATTGGTGAGATTTACGACCGTGAAGTCGTACCCATCCAACGTTTACTTGAAGCGGGTGTCAAGATTGACCCAACGTTAGAAACAGTAGAGCGTATCTTGGTTAAAACTGGTAACCGTGAATATGTTGATCTTGATTTCAGCTGGTTACTGGGGCCCGCAATTACCGAGCAATCAACACCGGCAGCTGTTGCTGTGTTTGAACGTTTCAATAACGGTAACTTTTATGGTTACCCGGTTGCTATCGAAGAAGCTGGGGTGAAAAAGACCTTAACGTCTGCGGCGCAATTAGATACCTTGATTGACCGTGCTGTGGCATTAAACGATAAAGCCCAAGATTTACAGAAAGGTGAAATCAGTTCAGTTAACTATGAATTAGAGCGTATCCGCCTAAAATTACGTAGTTATGAATTAAAAGAACAACTGACTAGCGCGATTGAAACGAAGTACAGCAAGATATCTGCAGGGCTGCGTGCTGAATATCAAATTCATGAAGCGCAATTATTCAGTTATCGTGACCAAGCCAATCGTGATGCCGTGATCGTCAAAGACATGCGTGGTGAGGAAGTTCGTATTCCATTAGCAAACGTGCTGGAAGTGACTTACCCGAACGACATGAGTATCGTCAGTAAGATCAGCCATTGGTTTGGTAACGTAGGCAGCTTTATTACCAGCGACCCACGTGAAGCCAATACTGAAGGCGGTGTTTTTCCGGCTATCTTTGGTACTATTTTTATGGTGATGTTGATGGCTGTTATTGTTACGCCATTAGGTGTGGTTGCAGCGATTTACTTACACGAATATGCACCGAAAAATGGCTTAACGAAAATGATCCGTATTGCGGTGATTAATCTCGCCGGTGTACCATCAATCGTATACGGTGTATTTGGTCTGGGTTTCTTTGTTTACATGTTAGGTGGTTCTATTGATGAACTATTCTATCCTGAATCGTCACCATCACCGGTATTTGGTTCGCCAGGTGTATTGTGGTCGGCATTAACATTAGCTATCTTAACGTTACCAGTAGTGATTGTATCAACGGAAGAAGGCTTATCGCGTATTCCAACATCACTGCGTCAAGGCTCGTTAGCACTGGGTGCAACTAAGTTTGAAACCTTATGGCGTATTATTGTGCCAATGGCAAGTCCAGCAATTATGACCGGCCTGATCCTGGCTGTTGCACGTGCAGCGGGTGAAGTCGCCCCATTGATGCTGGTGGGTGTCGTTAAGCTGGCACCAACACTGCCGGTCGATATGAACTTCCCATACATTCACGTAGAACGTAAGTTCATGCACTTAGGTTTCCACATCTATGATGTTGGTTTCCAAAGTCCAAATGTCGAAGCGGCACGACCATTAGTTTATGCCACGTCGTTCTTGTTAGTGACGGTTATTATCGGACTAAACTTAACGGCAATTGGTGTGCGTAACCATTTACGCGAAAAATTCAAAAATTTAGAACTATAGACCTCGAACGGTAACGTTAGCTTGTAGATTTATAGACAAGACCTGTTAGGTTATAGACACGATCTGTTGGGTTATAGACATAGAAAATGGAAAGTAGCTGCTTAGTGGCTGCTTCAATAGGAAAGATAATGATTGATATGAGTTCAAATTTGACTGATGTAGTAAGCCTAGATGTTAATAACTTATCAGCAGCAGACACAGCATTAGAAATTAAAAACTTAGATTTATTCTACGGTGACAAGCAAGCTTTGTTTGATGTCAGTATGAAAATACCGAAAAAACAAGTCACCGCTTTCATTGGACCGTCTGGTTGTGGTAAATCAACACTGTTACGTTGTATTAACCGCATGAATGACCTTGTTGATATCTGCCATATTAAAGGCGACATTAACTTACACGATAAAAACATTTATGATCGTGATGTTGATGTCGCAACACTACGTCGTAATGTCGGTATGGTGTTCCAGCGTCCTAATCCATTCCCTAAATCGATTTATGAAAATGTGATTTATGGTTTACGTTTACAAGGTATTAATGATAAACGCCGTTTAGATGAAGCTGTTGAAGCATCACTACGTGGTGCAGCCATCTGGGATGAAGTGAAAGACCGTTTACACGAGAACGCCTTCGGTCTATCTGGTGGTCAGCAGCAACGTTTGGTTATCGCTCGTGCTATTGCCATTGAGCCTGAAATATTATTGCTAGATGAACCAACATCGGCACTGGATCCAATCTCGACATTGGTTATTGAAGAGTTGATTACCGAGCTAAAGAAAAAATTCACTGTGGTTATCGTCACGCATAATATGCAACAAGCCGCACGTGTATCAGACCATACTGCATTTATGTATATGGGCAAGCTTGTTGAGTACTCAGACACAAATACGTTATTTACCACACCCGCTAAAAAGCAGACAGAAGATTATATTACGGGTAAATACGGTTAATTTGACTCTTTTTTGATTGTAATAAAAGAGTGTGGATTTAATCAAGAATTAGCGTGAATACACGTAAAGGACAAAAAATGGATAATTTAACATTAGGCCGTCATATTTCTGGCCAATTTAATGCAGAGTTAGAAAGCATTCGTAACCAGGTAATGGTCATGGGTGGTTTAGTTGAAGAACAATTAAATTCAGCAATCGAAGTATTATCGTCACAAGATATCGATGTTGCCAACAAGATTATCGATACCGATAAAAGCGTCAACTCAATGGAAGTGGCGATTGATGAATCTTGCACTCGTATTATTGCTAAACGCCAACCAGCGGCAAGTGATTTACGTTTGATAATGGCAATTATTAAAACCATTACTGATTTAGAGCGTATTGGTGATGTCGCAGACCGTATTGCCCGTACTGTGATTGAAAACCGCAATAAAAAATCGCCACCGCTAGTGAGTATGGAAAACTTTGGTCGCCATACCGTAAAAATGTTGCATGATGTACTCGATGCGTTTGCGCGTATGGATGTCGATGCAGCGTTTAAAGTGTATCAAGAAGACGCTAAAGTTGACCGTGAATACGAAAGTATTATCCGTGAATTAATGACGTATATGATGGAAGATCCACGTTCAATCCCACAAGTGCTAAATGTACTCTGGTGTGCGCGTGCGCTAGAGCGTGTTGGTGATCGTTGTCAGAATATCTCTGAATACATTGTTTACTTTGTTAAAGGTAAAGATATTCGTCACATCAATCACGACGAAGTAAAAGACTTACTGTCAAAATAAGCGCGTTATATTGCGCATTTTAGTTAGTGATTTAAGCCTTGTTTCTCAATTGATAAACAAGGCTTTTTTTTTCTGCTAGTGAATATAATAGCCACTAGGATGAAATAGCATTTCAGCTTAATTTTGCTTTACAAGCCTGACCAGCGTGCGAGTATATGTGTCATTAACTTGAACGGGTATTTATTGATAAGGATATAGGGATGCACTCTGTGCTGACGGCTAGCGATGGCCGAGAAATCAAATTGTTTGCTTGGTTACCAGAGCAAGAAGTCCGTTACGTGATGGTACTGAGTCACGGCATGGCTGAGCATATCCAGCGTTATGCAAGCTTTGCCTTAGCTTGTAATGCCGCAGGTATTGCGGTGTACGGTGCTAACCATCGAGGTCATGGCGAAGATGCTCCGGTATTAGGCCATTACGCCGATGATAACGGTTGGCAAAAAGTGATCAGCGATCTCGATGTTATCGTTGATGATGTGACTAAGCGTCATGCTGTACCCTTAGTATTATTCGGTCACAGCATGGGCTCTTTCATTGCCCAGCAATATGCGATCTTGCATGGCAGCAAGCTGAGTGGATTAATACTCAGTGGCTCTAATTACCAAAATCCAATCTTATATAAATTGGCCAGCTTGATCAGTAAAATCGAAAAAATACGTATTGGCGCGAGATCCCCAAGCCGCTTTTTAGATTTTATTTCTTTTGGCGCCTTCAATAGTAAATTCAAACCGACGCGCACTGCATTTGACTGGTTAAGTCGTGATCCGGTGCAAGTTGATAAATATATCAATGATGATTACTGTGGTTTTCCGTGTTCGCCACAATTTTGGTTAGATTTTATGTCAGGGTTAATCACCATTAGCCAAAAATCAGCAATAGCCAAGATCCCCAAGCAATTACCAATCTATATTTTTAGTGGTGATAAAGATCCGGTTGGTTTACAGGGCAAAGGCGTATTAGCATTAGAGCAACATATAATAAATAATGGTTGTGATAACGTGCAGTGCAAACTTTACCCCGATGGCCGTCATGAGATGCTCAACGAGTCGAATGCGAATGCGGTATTTAACGATGTAACGGATTGGGTTACATCAACAATCAGCTAATTAGCTTGGTCAATAGTAGCTTCATTTGAAAGTGTGTTTCGCTTCACTATTAGGTGATTTTTAAGAAAGCGAAACGCTTTAATTTGACACTGTGTCATCAGTGTGAAATGTGTTGCATTTATTGCAAACTTGTTGCAATGTGTAGTTAGAGAAAGCAATTCGTACACATGTTTAAAACATTGGGACGTAATTTTTCCAGCGTTTAAATAGTGTCGAATTGTCGTCAATACACATATTTCAACGGAGTGAAACTATGACTGCCAATACCCAGTCTCATGAAACAGGTTCTCTGATTTTCCATGGGGAAATCAACCAAGAACAACAACAGATCCTAAATCCTGCAGCAGTTGCTTTGTTGACTGAGTTAGTCGAAAAGTTCGCTCCTCAAGTTGATGAGTTACTAAACCAACGCGTGAAAAAACAAGCACGTATGGATGCTGGTGAATTACCAGACTTTCTACCAGAAACTGCCCATATCCGTGACGGTGACTGGCAGATTCAGGGTATCCCTGCAAAACTACAAGACCGTCGCGTAGAAATTACAGGTCCAGTTGACCGTAAAATGGTGATCAACGCCCTCAACGCACGCGTTAAAGTATTTATGGCTGACTTTGAAGATTCATTCGCACCAACATGGGCGGGCGTACTCGATGGACAAGTTAACTTACGTGATGCAGTAAACGGTACAATTGAATATACCAACCCTGCTAACGGTAAACACTATACTTTAGATGAAGATCCAGCGACGCTTATCTGTCGTGTACGTGGTCTGCACCTGCCAGAAAAACACATCACTTTTAACGGTAAAATTGTACCGGGTTGCTTGGTTGATTTCGCACTGTTCTTCTCGAATAACTACGAAGCATTATTAGCGAAAGGCGCGGGCCCTTATTTCTATGTTCCTAAATTACAAAGTCATCATGAATCTAAATGGTGGAGTGAAGTATTTAGCTATGCAGAAGACAAAGTAAACCTAGATCGCGGTACGATCAAAGCAACACTACTGATTGAAACTATCCCAGCTGTATTTGAAATGGAAGAAATTCTATATAGCATGAAAGAGCACATTGTTGCCCTTAACTGCGGTCGTTGGGATTACATCTTTAGCTACATTAAAACACTGCGTAAGCATGCTGACCGTGTACTGCCAGATCGTCATTCAGTGACGATGGATAAAACTTTCCTTAGCGCTTACTCACGTTTGTTAATCAAAACATGTCACAAACGTGGTGCTCTTGCTATGGGCGGTATGGCTGCATTCATTCCAGCTAAAACAGCAGAAGAAAACGATAAAGTATTAACCAAAGTAACCGCAGATAAGACCTTAGAAGCACAAAATGGTCATGACGGTACTTGGGTTGCTCACCCTGGACTGGCTGATACCGCGATGGGCGTGATGAACGAATACATTGGTGAAGGTAATGCTAACCAACTTCAAGTAAGTCGTGCAGATGATGCACCTGTTACTGCGGCTGAATTATTACAACCGTGTGATGGCGAACGTACTGAAACAGGCATGCGTTTAAATATCCGTATTGGTGTTCGTTACTTAGAAGCATGGATCTCGGGTAATGGTTGTGTGCCTATCTACGGCCTAATGGAAGATGCGGCAACAGCTGAAATCTCTCGCGCATCAATTTGGCAATGGATCCAACACGGCAAAACATTAAGCAACGGTAAAGTTGTGACCAAAGAATTGTTCTGCCAATTATTACAAGAAGAACTTGTGGTTATTCGCGATGAAGAAATTGGTGTTGAAGCTTACGAAAATAGCCGTTTTGCTGAAGCGTCAAAACTGTTTGAAGAGCTAACAACCAGTGATCATCTTGCTGAGTTCTTAACCCTTCCAGGTTACGATTTCTTAGATTAGAAATTTTTGGAATAGGGCGGGGTTAGTTTATCCCGCTGTGTTCTTGTTGTATCAAGTATTAAAATAATTATTAAGGGAATAAAAATGTCTACATACACAAATGATATCGATACGGTTGCTACATTAAAAGCTGAACAAGGTTCTAAATGGGCTGCAATTAACCCAGAATATACGGCGCGTATGCGTGCTCAAAACCGTTTCAAAACAGGGATTGAGATTGCACAGTACACAGCAGACATTATGCGTGCTGATATGGAAAACTACGATAATGATTCTTCACTGTAT